>CAYIFM010000001.1:0-21250 GCA_964362705.1 uncultured Candidatus Saccharibacteria bacterium
GTCGGGCCTATAAGCGCAATTGTGATATGGGCCTCGCCGTTTTTTGTAGGCCTTTTTATTCTAATCGCTACTTCGTCTCATATGCCCCAAAAGTAGTACTTGCCGGTTTCTTGCGGAGGATTTCAAAAGAATCTTCGCGAGGGCCGGCTGTTTTTTTATTCCAAAAAAATGTTAAAATAAAACCAAATGCAGGATACGATTTTAAATGTCTATAAAGTGCTTGGGTTGGGCGGCATAGCGTTTTTTGTTGGCATCGTGCTTACGCCGATTCTGACGCACTATCTCTATAAATATAAACTTTGGAGAAAAGACGCGCGCACCACGGCGCCTGACGGAAGCCCCACGCCGATTTTCAACGCGCTTCACAAAGAGCGCGAAACCAAAGCCCCGCGGATGGGCGGAGTTTTAATTTGGGCGACTACGATTCTTGTGGCGTTAATTTTTTGGATCTTGCCCAAAATTTTTTCCGAACCGCTTTTTTTAAAACTAAATTTTTTGTCGCGCAGCCAAACTTGGGTGCCTTTAGGAATTTTATTTGCCGGAGCCATGGTGGGCCTTTTGGACGACCTTCTTTTGGTGTTTCAAAAGGGGACTTACCGGGGCGGCGGGCTTACTTTCACGCGCAGGATTTTCTTGATTACGCTTATCTCCTTAGCCGGAGCCTATTGGTTTTATTTTAAATTAGGAATTAATTCCATTTTTATTCCGGGGTTTGGAGATTTTTATCTTGGCATTTATTTTATACTATTTTTTATTTTGGTTATGTGGGCAACCTTTTCCGGCGGGATAATCGACGGCTTAGATGGCCTTGCCGGCGGGGTTTTCGCGTCAATTTTCGCGGCTTACGCCGGCATCGCTTTTTTCCAAAACCAAATCAACCTGGCTGCCTTTTCCGCGGTTATTGTCGGCGCGATTTTGGCGTTTTTATGGTTCAACATCCCGCCGGCGCGATTTTATATGTCGGAGACCGGCATTATGGCGCTTACAACAACGCTTGCCGTTGTGGCGTTTTTAACCAACGCGGTGGCGGTGCTTCCGATTATAGCCTTTCCTTTGGTTTTGGAGTCTCTTTCTGATATCATTCAGCTCGGTTCAAAAAAAATTTTTGGGCGCAAGGTTTTTCTGATAGCTCCGATTCATCATCATTTTGAAGCAATCGGCTGGCCGCCGGAAAAAGTCGTTATGCGCTTTTGGATTTTAGGCGTCGTTTTCGCGATATCCGGCATGATTATCCATCTGATCAGTAAGCTATAATAAACAATATGGCTTATTCGCTTTTAATAAAAAACGGGGTTATCGTTGACGGCACTGGCTCCGCGCCTTATTTGGCGGATATCGGGGTAAACGACGACCGCATTGCCGATATAGGAAATTTAAATGGCGCTAACGCCGATGAAATCATAGATGCTTCAAATCTTTACATAGCCCCCGGTTTTATTGATCTTACCAACCATGGCGATGTATACGGATCCATCTTTACCTCTCCCGGGCAGGAAAGTCTGTTAAATCAGGGCATCACAACGGTGCTGCTTGGAAATTGCGGAGAATCTCTCGCGCCGATTATTAAAAAAGAATCGTTTGGAGATCTTGAAAGATGGACCACAGGGTTTTCAATCCCGATTAACTGGACGGGCGTGGGCGAATATCTTGGCACGCTTGAAAGCTTAAAAATAGGAGTTAACGTGGCTACTTTGGTGGGGCAAAGCACTCTCAAAAGAAATGCTAAAGATATTGATGAAATGTCTTTGCTTCTGGAAAGAGCTCTGGCCGAAGGCGCCTATGGGCTTTCCAGCAACTTCAATTTTGCCCAACGAGACGGCGGGGCGGAAGAAGAAACTATCCGCCTACTTAAAATTGTAAAAAAATATGACGCGTTATATAAATTGCATTTGCGCGACGAGGGCAAAGACTTTTTGCCGTCGGTGAACTTTGTTTTAAACCTCGCGCGCGAGACAGGAGTGCGCACGGCAATTTCCCATCTAAAGGCGGTTGGGAGAAGCACTTGGCGCGAATTTGATAAGGCGCTATCTATTATTCGCCGGGGGCAAGAAGAGGGTATTCCTATTTATTTTGATGTTTTTCCGTATCTCCGCACAGGGTCAATGTTGATTTCGCTGCTCCCGGCCTGGGTTCGCGAGGAAAAGTCGGATATTTTGCTTCAAAAATTAAACGACGAGGCTTTCGCGAACGCGTTGATAGCGGACTTAAAAAAAATGACGCTGCATCCCGAAAAAATTTTGATAGCGTCCGCCTTTAAGGACAAATCCGTGGTCGGCAAAACATTAAAAGAAATAGGGGAGAGAACCGGCAAGCTGCCGGAGGAAGTGATTCCGGAGATTCTGAAAATCAACGAACTTAAAGTGACGATTTTCGGGAAAACCTTAAATGGTAAAAATCTGCTCAATGCTTTAAAGGACCCGAAATCCGCGGTTGCCACAGACGGCGCCGGATATGAAATTGATTTCGCGCGTTTTGGGGGAGGGGATCTGGCCCACCCGCGGTCTTTCGGGGCATACCCTCGCTTTTTAAACAAAATTTCTTCCAAAGCCGGACTGAAAATTGAAACAGCTGTCAGAAAAATCACAGCTTTGCCTGCCGAAATCCTCGGTCTTCGCGATCGGGGCGTTATCCGACGAAAAAATATTGCTGATTTGGTGATTTTTCACCCGGAAGAATTTAAAGATCTCGCCACTTATAAAAATCCGTATCAATATTCGGAAGGAATGAAATTTTTGATTTTAAACGGCAAGTTAGCCGCCGGGGAAAATCGTCCATATCAAAGATCAGGGATGATCATGAAAAGGCATGCTTAGCAAAACTCATAGCATAGACACGTTTTTTTTCTCTATATCAATACTACTTCTGGTTTTCGGGCTTTTTATATTAACTTCAGCCTCGCTTGGATTGTCAGCCGAACGTTTTGGCCATCCTTATTATTATATTTTCCATCAGATTATTTTCGGCCTGCTGCCGGGGATTTTACTTATGTACGTGTGTTCAAAAATACCTTATTTCACTTGGCGAAGGTTCGCGCTGCCTTTGATTTTGGGCGCTATTTTTTTAATGTTTTTGGTTTTTGTGCCGGGTTTGGGGTTTTACAACGCGGGCGCGAGGAGGTGGCTCACCTTCGGTCCAATTTCGTTCCAGCCGGCTGAATTTTTAAAATTCGCTTACGTCGTGTATTTGGCATCGTGGCTGGAATCGCGCTCCAAATCCATAGGCTCGTTTAAATTCGGGCTTTTGCCTTTTGCCATAATGAGCGGGTTTATAGCTTCATTTCTAGTTTTACAGCCTGACATAGGAACTCTGGTGGTATTAATGGCTACAGTGCTTGCCATGTTTTTTGTCAGCGGAGGCAGTGTTAAACAAATTTTTATCCTTTTTTTGATATCATTAATCATACTGGCCGCTTTGATTTTTTTGGAGCCCTACAGGATGGATCGCCTTAAGGTGTTCATAAACCCGGCGGGTGATCCGCAAGGCGCCGGATATCAAATAAACCAAGCGCTTATCGCCGTTGGATCGGGAGGTTTTTTTGGAAGGGGTTTTGGGCTTTCGCGCCAAAAATTCAGCTACTTGCCGGAGCCGATAGGGGACTCTATTTTCGCGATTTTCGCGGAAGAGCTCGGATTTTTAGGAAGCTTCTTCTTAATCGTATTTTTGTTTTTATTTTTTTTACGCGGGATATGGATTTCGCTGAAAGCCCCGGATTCTTTTGGGAAATTTTTGGGAAGCGGTATATTGTTTTTGATTATTTTTCAGGCCCTAATAAATATCGGCGCGATAATCGGCATGCTCCCGCTCACTGGAATTCCGCTTTCGTTTGTGAGCTATGGCGGCTCCGCGCTGGCGCTCACTTTGGCAGAAATCGGTATTTTGCTTAATATATCTAAATATAGGGTAAAAACATGAAAATAGCATTTACAGGAGGGGGGACTGGGGGGCATTTCTATCCGCTAATTGCGGTAGCCCGTGCCCTCAAAAAAATAGCGGAAGAAGAGCATATCGCGAAGCTCGAGCTTTTTTTCATTTCCGACAACGCGTATGAAACCGGCGTACTCTCGCGGGAAAACATTAAATTTATCAATGTCCCGGCCGGCAAAGCAAGGCGATATTTTTCTTTGCGGTATCTGCCGGATACTTTAAAAGCCGCTGTAGGCCTCTTTTGGGCGTTCTGGAGGCTTTATTTTTTGCTGCCGGACGTTATTTTTTCGAAAGGCGGGTATGCGAGCTTCCCGGTTCTTTTTTGGGCCAGATTTCTAAAAATACCAGTCTTAATCCACGAGTCCGACAGCGTGCCGGGGATGGCGAACAAATGGGCCGGCAATTGGGTAGCGAGCATTGCTCTCGCTTTTCCGGAAGCCGCGCGATATTTTGAAGGGAAAAACATATCGATAGTCGGCAACCCGGTACGCCCGCAGATAGTCGGCGGGAATTTTGACGAAGCCATTGATTATTTTAAGTTGGAAGAAGGCGTGCAGAATCTGCTTATTTTGGGCGGTTCGCAGGGTTCGGAAAGAATCAATGAAATTATACTGGCTATTTTGCCGGAAGCACTAAAAAAATATCATATTATCCATCAAACAGGCAAAAATAATTTTAAGGATATAAGCGGACGCGCGCGCGTCCTTCTGGAGCGGAGCGAATTTGCCAATCGCTATCACCCGTTTTCTTTTTTGGAAGAAGGCGAGATTAGAAACGCCGCCAAGGCCGCTTCTTTGGTTGTCTCCCGCGCCGGAGCCGGATCTATTTTTGAAATCGCCGCGTGGGGCCTGCCCGCCATTCTCATACCTTTATTGGAATCGGCTCAAAATCACCAGAGAGAAAACGCATATGGTTACGCGAGAACCGGAGCGGCAGAGGTGATTGAAGAGCCCAACTTGGCGCCTCATTTGCTGTTGGCGGAGATCGAAAAGATTTTAGGAAGCGCGGAGCGTATCCAAAAAATGAAACAGGCCGCGCAAACTTTCTCACGCTTAGACGCCGCCGAAAGAATCGCGAAAGAACTCATTAAATTGGGCATGCATGAGTAAAATACGCACAAGATTTGCGCCTTCTCCGACGGGATTTTTACATGTTGGGGGCTTAAGGACGGCGCTTTATAATTATCTTTTTGCCAAGCAAAACGGAGGTAAATTTATTTTGCGCATAGAGGATACCGACCGCGCGCGCTTTGTGGATGGCGCTGAGAAAAATATTATTGAAACATTGCGGACTTTCGGCCTGGATTTTGATGAAGGGCCGAGCAGGCAATCCGATAATTTGGAAAAATATAAAAAATATTCCGAAGAATTAGTAACTAAAGGTGCGGCTTACGAAGACGCGGGCGCCGTCCGCTTTAAAATGCCGAAAGAAGGCGCGGCTAATTTTACGGATATTATCCGCGGAGAAATTCAAATAGAAAACAAAACGCAGGAAGATTTTATTATTTTAAAATCGGACGGTTTCCCGACTTATAATCTCGCCCATTTGGTTGACGACCACGACATGGCCATCACGCATATTATCCGGGGCGATGAATTTATTTCCTCAATGCCAAAATATATCGCGTTGCATAACGCGTTCGGCTGGGAGCTTCCAAAATACGCCCATCTGCCGCTGCTCTTAAACAAAAACCGGGCCAAGCTTTCCAAACGAGAGGGGGAAATGGCAGTTTATGATTTTTTAGATAAGGGTTATCTTAAAGAAGCGGTTTTGAATTTTATCGCGCTTTTAGGCTGGCATCCCAGCAAATCCGATAAAGAAATTTTTACTTTGGAAGAGCTGATAAAAGAATTTAAACTGGAAGACGTCCAAAAAGCCGGAGCGATTTTTGATATCACAAAATTGGATTGGATGAACGGCGAATACATTCGCAAAAAATCGCTCCGGGAGCTTTTAAAAATTACGGAATCGCTTGGCATAAAATCTTCTGAAAAAATCATCGCTCTGGAACAGCCACGCCTCAAAAAACTTTCCGAGCTTCTGGAGCGTACTGATTATTTCTTTAGAGAGCCCGAATATAATGCCGATTTATTGAAATGGAAAAATATGGATAATAATCAAATTAAAAGTTCATTAGAGCTTGCAAAAGAAATTTTGCAAGCGGTTAACGCTAAGGATTTTAATAAAGAAAATCTGGAAAAAACATTTTTAGAGCGTGCCACCAGCTTCAAGGATAGGGGAGAGCTGTTATGGCCTTTACGCGTCGCGCTCACCGGCCGCAAAGCCTCCCCCGGCCCATTTGAGATAATGGAGATTTTAGGCCAAGAAAAAGCGATTCTGCGTGTAAATAGCGCCCTAAAAATGCTAAAATAGGGGAGTGAAGACGAGTTATAAAATCGGCTTTGTTGCGGTGTTTTTAGCAATGGTTTTTGTAATGCCCGGCCAGCTTAGCTGGCCAAACGCCTTTGCCGCCGATGAGGGGGATCTAAAAGGCCAAATTGACCAAAAAAACAAAGATATTCAACAGCTGGAAGCCGAGATTAAACAGTATCAGGACAACATTGATGAGGCCGAATCTACCGCAAACACCTTAAGGGGCGAAATAAAACGGCTGGATAATGAAGTTAAGAAATTGAACGCGCAGATAACGCTTACCCAAAAGCGGATTTCTAAAAAAGAATTGGAAATAAAAGAACTGGGGCAAGATATTGTTGCCGCAGCCGATTCCATAAAAGACAGGCAAACTATGTTGGGGAAAATGCTGGAGAATTTAGGCGCGCTGGAAAACGAAAGCGCGGTGGAAACAATTTTAAAATATAATACGCTCTCGGATTTTTTCGGCGAACTTGAAAAAATACGCGTCCTAAACGGAAGAGTCCGCCAAAACTATGAAGAGCTTAGGGTTTTAAAATCCGATTTGGAGAATAGAAAACAAAAAGCGGAAGCGGCCAGGCGAGATCTTAAAAATCTTCAGGGAGATCTTTTGGTCCAGCGCGAAAACCAAAAAGATGCCAAAGAAGAAAAGACGCAGCTTTTGAATATCACTAAAAATCAGGAAGCAACTTACCAAAAATTGCTTAAAGACCGGGAAAAAAGGCGCGCGGAAATTTACGAAGAAATTCGCCAGATAGAAACAGAGCTGAAAAAACAAATAGATTTTGGGACATTGCCGGCTTTTAAAGAAGGCGTTTTACTGCCGCCGATTGACGGGGGAGTGTTAACTCAAGAATTTGGCAGAACTACTTTTGCCAGCTACACGGATGTTTACGGCAACGGGTTTCATAACGGAGTTGATTTTAGGGCGGCCGTCGGCACGCCGATAAGAGCGGCTGATGGCGGCGTCGTGAAAGCTACCGGCAACACGGATTTAATCTGCCCGCGAGGCTCCTATGGAAAATGGATTTTAATTGAACACCCCAACAAGCTCTCCACGCTCTACGCCCACCTTTCATTGGTTCGGGCCTCTCCTCGCCAAGAAGTGGGAAGGGGTGATATAATAGGATATAGTGGAAATTCCGGATATACCACAGGGCCGCATATCCATTTTACCGTGTATGACGCAAGAACAGTGCAGCTTCGCAAAAGCCGAGTATGCGGAGTATTGCCCTATGGAGGATATCTGGATCCGCTAAATTATTTATAAGCGTTATTTACACGATTTATGCCTAAAAAAGGTTTTATACAAATAATTATCATCATAGTGCTTTTAGTGGTTATTTTGAGTCTTTTGGGCGTTTCTTTAAGCTCGCTTTTTTCCAACCCAATCCTCAAAGACAATTTCGGATTTTTAGGCAAAGGACTGGGCAATTTTTGGCAAAATTATTTAGGCTCGCCCGTAAAATATGTTTGGAATATATGGGCGAATTTGCTTTGGCAGCCCTTTGTGGATGTTTTAACCGGCATTAAGAACGGCATAGGGCCGTTTGACGGCTATAATAAGCCTAAGTAAATAGACGTCGCAAAAGGTATAATGTGCGACTATACTCTACTTTAATAAAGATATGCGTACTTCTTATTCGGCGCTGGACACTTTTAAACAGTGCCAGCAAAAATTTAAATTTTCGGTAATAGATAAAATCAAGGCTCCGAAATCGCCGGAGGCCGCTTTTGGGAGCGTAGTGCACGCCGCGCTTAAATTGATGTTTTCCAGGGATCCGGTCTTTCCTACCCTGGAAGAGGTCTGGGCGTATTTTGATGAAAATTGGAAAATCTCCGCCGCCAAATTGCCTAATTTTGGAGAAAACCTTGCCGATCTTTATGAAAAAAGCGGGCGGGAAATACTTAAAAATTTTTACAGAACAAATCCGCCTTGGAATTTTTCCGTCGTGGACACGGAGTCGCATTTTGAATTGCCTATTTCAGATGATGGAAGCGGCAAAACTCATGTTTTGGCGGGAATCATAGACCGAATTGATAAAATCGGAGACGGCGAGTATGAAATTATTGATTATAAAACCAACCGCCGCTTACCTTCACAACAAAGCGTCAATGAGAATCTGCAAATGTCTATTTATCACATGGCGCTTAAAAGGCGCTGGCCGGATACGGATCCCGTGAAAATCAAGTTGTCGCTTTATTTTTTAAAGCATAATGAAAAACTTTCTGCTCAAAAAACAGGCGCGGACATTGAAGCAACCAAAGAGGCCGTTTTAAAAACCATACGGGACATAGAAATAAAAATTGCTAAAGCAGATTTTCCGCCGATGCCCTCCAGGCTTTGCGACTATTGCGCCTATAAGCCGATATGCCCGGCTTGGCGGCATCTTTACAGAAAAGATGAGCTCCCCTCCCCTAATGACGCAGAACTCGGGCAGGCGTTAAATGAATATTTCGCGATAAAGGCAACGGAATCAAAAAACGAGGCGCGCCTAAAAGAACTTCAGAAAATTATAAAAAATTATATGGACGCACAAAAGCTCGACCGTGTTTTTGACGAGCGCGGATATTATATTTCAAAAAAACTCCAGCAGAGGTTTAAATATGATTTTGACAAAGTAAAAGAAATTTTAATGGCCGCGGGGCTGGAAAGCGAGTGGCAAAAAATACTTGAGGCGGATGAGAAAAAACTCAAAGCGATTTTAAGCACTCTCCCCTACCCGGTCCGCCAGCAAATCCTCAACCAAAAAATCCTTTCAAAAGAATTCACCGTCTTGACTTCTTCTACCAAACCTATAAAATCGTAATACTATGGCGCATACAAAAGCCGGAGGGTCTACGTCGAATAATAGAGACTCCCAACCAAAATATTTAGGAATAAAGCTCTACGCCGGCGAAAAAGCCAAGCCGGGCGCTATTTTGGTGCGCCAGCGCGGCACCAAATTTATCCCCGGAAACGGTGTCAAAATCGGTAAAGACGACACGATTTACGCGATCCGCGAAGGCGTAGTTAAATTTGAAAAAAAACGAAAAATCAGGTTCGATGGCCTTAAGAAGCATGTTCACAAAGTATCGGTAGTTTAATTTTTTCTCCCTTAAACTCTATTGTGGCTTCGTATTTGCCGGGCGCTTTTATGGCGCTCTCAAATTCAATTGCGCCGCTTTCTAATCCGTTGGGCAACATAAAGCCCAACGATTTTAGCGCTTCGAAAATTTCTTCTTTGGAAACAGCCGCGTAAAATCCGCCTTTTTCATCCGCCTTTTTCTTGATCACTATCCCCCGTTCGGCAAGAGCCGAGCGGAGGCTATGAAATTCTTCGTGCGAGCGCTCGCGCCGCGCTTTTTTACTTTTCATTTCTGCCTCCGTTTTTTTTAAGTTTTCCGGAGTCGCGGGGAGCGCCAAATTCCGCAAAATCAAAAAATTTCTGGCGTATCCGTCCGATACCTCTTTGATCTCTCCCATTCTTCCCGTTTTAGCCACATCTTTTAATAAAATAATTTTCATTTTTATATTTACATTTTGTTTAATAATTCAATCGCCTTCTCCATTACCGGATCTCTCCCTGCTTCAATGTCCTCTTTGGTCACCTTAACTTCAACATCCGGCGTTAAGCCGCCTTCGGAAATAGACTGTCCTTTGGGCGTAAGCCATTTGGCTATTGTTACTTTAAGCGACGTATCCGGAGTAAGGGATATCAACTCCTGAACGGATCCTTTGCCGAAAGTTCTTTCGCCGACGAGTTTCGCGATGCCGTAATCGTGCAGAGCGCCGGCCAAAATTTCCGAAGCCGAAGCCGAACCTTGATTTATCAAAACCACCATGGGCAAATCCTTAAAAATATTATATCCCCTGCTGCGGTGCGCCTGCTTTTCCGCATTTTTACCAAAATCTTCCTGCACAACCACTTCTCCTTGGGGCAAAAACCAGCTTGCGATATCAACTGACGCCTCCAAAAATCCTCCCGGATTGTTGCGGAGGTCTAAAATCAGTTTTTTCTTTCCGCTTAAAACAAATTCCCGCAAGGCCTGCCTGAATCGCGCGGCCGAGTCTTCGGAAAAATGATAAAGACGGATTACAAAAATATCTCCCAAGAGTGTTTCTTTTCCTCTTTTGCCGTCTATCGTTGCCGCGGTTTTATCCGCCTCCGTTTCCAGCGTCGGGATTTTGATTACCGCGCGCTCAATTTCTAAAACCCTGCTTTGATCCTCGCCATTTCTTAAAATCGTAAGTTTGACTTTGGAATTTTTCGGCCCGCGGATCAGCCCGACCGCTTCTTCAACCGATAAATCCGCGGCTGTTCTGTCGTCTATTTTCAAAATTTTATCCCCGGCTTTTAAGCCCGCTTTTTCAGCGGGAGTATTTTTCAAGGGCGCGATAACCGTGAGAATGCCTTTTTTCGCGCCGATTTCCATGCCAACGCCTTCAAATTCGCCGCGCACCTCTATCTGAAACTCCTTATTTTCTTTCGGAGGGAAAAAGACCGTATAAGGGTCGCCGAAGGACTTTATAAGGCCGGAGGTCGCGCCATAAACCATCTCTTGCCGATTAACCTTTGCAATATCAACATATTTGTCTTCCGCGAGACCCCAGGCGCGCCAGAAAAGGTCAAAATCAACTTCCGGCCTTAAGCCCAAAGAAGACTCTTTATGCAAAACATTAAGCACTTTGCTTTCCGCGGGCAGCACAGAACCCAGATAAAGCCCGGCGAAAAAAACAACGCCTAAACTAAGCAAAATTACCGCGATTGATCCAAGTTTTTTCATATTTTAATTATATAAGGGCGTTAAATTGACTTTGTATTTCTTTTTCTAGCTCTTTTATTCTTGTTAGTTTATTTAAATTTATTCCATAATATTCGGCTATTTCTTCCAAAACAGCTTTATCTGCTTTTTTTATGACTGGATTGGTGTGAATGGCGTATTCTATATACTTTCTTTTATTTTTTTCTAACGCTTCTCTACTGACAAGAGGAGATAAATTTCCATATAGCCAAAGATTTTGTGTTGCGAAAAGATCTTTAAATGCGTTTAAATACGCGTATTTATACAAACTTTCAGTCGTTATTACTATGCTATTATAATGAATTTTATTCATGAAAGACGCGTTTTTTTTCAAAGAATTAATATCTCTAAAAGTGTAATAATATAATCCAATTGGCGACGTTTTAACGCCGTTTTTTCTAGGCGGGTATTTATCAATACAACCGTCGGTTGTCTCGTATTGCGCTAGTTTGAAAGTTTTTTCGCTGTCTAAAATGGCAAACTCAAAATTTTTGATATAGTCAAAATCCATGCCAATCTCGTCTTTTTCGTACAACGCAATAATAATTGGAAATTTCAATAAACCTGTTCCCGAAAACCAAGAACTGGGAAAAACCACCCCTTTTATTAATTTGTAATTGTACCTAAATTCTTTCAATCTTTTAAAGTTAGCTTCTTTGATTAAATAAGATAATGGGTGTAGCACGCAAATTATGCTTGCTCGCAGTTTGTTGTATGATTTTAAAAAAGAAATACCCAAATCTCTGTCTGCCAAATCTCTATCGCATATGTTTTTGCCTTTTTGCCCACTTTTGAATTCAGAGGTCGTGTCGTTATAAGGAGGATTGCCTATTTGGATTAAAAATGCTTCTTCGGGAATAGCATACTTTTGCCTATCAACGCCCACCAAAGAATTGGAACAAAAAATTTTTTTTTCATCGAAACTTCTTTTCAAAAAGCTATATGCTTCCTGATCACAATCCGCCACCCTATAGTCACATCCTTGCGCTTTTGCCATAAAAGCTCCGAATCCCGCGGCGCTATCAAAAATAACGACATTTTTGCCAATGTGCGGTTCTATAAACTCATAAACCTTATTTACCAACCTTTCCGGAGTGTAATAACTGCCGAGCCGAATTCGCTGCTCTTTTAAAAGATGGGTGGATTCGTATACTGGCATGGTAGCTTCCATTTAGATTTGTAAAAGTTTTAATAGTATTTTAAGTATTTCAACAATCTAAAAATTGTGTCTCGGTGAGCACATCGCGAATATTTTAATCATATCAAGCAGTATGTTTTTGTTCTCATCGTCAATGACATAGGTCAAAACGTCGTTTGGGTTTGATGGTCTGCCGTCTAACTCGGCATAGTTTATAAACGCGTTAAATGGTATGCAAAAATAAAGCATCGGTTGAACGCCGGATGCGTATTGTTGCTTTTGTATTGATACTTCAATTTGCGTATTGTCTGCGGTTTCCATCATAAAAAGCGTCGGGAGCTTAATGCTTGTTTCTTCGAAATGTACACCGTTGATGATGACTTTTGATTGGTGTTCTACAGATATTTTTCTGTCGCTAATAAAATTATGATAACTCCTTACTTCATTCAATAATGCACTTAAATTGTTGATTGGGATAAGACCGTTTTTCGCCGCAAGGTATAGCAGTTCAGATAGTTCGTAGGGGTATTTTGCTTTTTTGTTCGCACCAATAAATTTCAATTTTTTTAGTGCAGTATTTTTGACGCCGTCTTTAATTTCTTTCGCAGTCGCGTCATAACCTATTTGCCACTCCAAATAAACATTTTGGCCGAAGTTAATTTCTCTCGTTGAAAAAATTTCACCGAATTCCAAATTGCGCTTTCTTGTTTTAAATCTAAACTTACCATCGTTAGCCGCTGGAATTTTTATGGAAATTCTTCCGTCTTTGATATTGTAGTCCATATTTATGTTATAATTAAGTATATCAACTCATGTCTTTAAATGCAAAACATTAAACTTTACAATTTTTTGACCAGAAAAAAGGAGATTTTCAGGCCGATCCGGAAAAATTGGGTGGGGCTTTATACTTGCGGGCCGACTGTTTACAACTACGCGCATATCGGGAATCTCCGGACTTATATTTTTGAAGATGTTCTTAGGCGCACCTTAGAATACTCCGGGTATAAAGTAAAACACGTGATGAATATCACGGATATAGACGATAAAACCATCCGCGATTCTTTAGCGGCTAAAAAATCGCTAAAAGAATTTACGAAATTTTATACCAACGAGTTCTTTAAAGGCCTGGAAAGTTTAAATATTTTGTCCGCCTCGGAATATCCGCTAGCAACCGCGCACGTGCCTTTAATAATAAAACTCATAGAGAAATTGCTAGAGAAAGGACTGGCGTATAAAATTGGCGGATCTGTTTATTTTGATGTTTCAAAGTTTAAAAATTACGGCAAACTCTCGCGGCTTAAAAAACTGGACTTAAAAATCGGGACGCGCGTGGACACCGACGAATATGATAAAAAATCCGGGGAAGATTTTGTTTTGTGGAAAGCAAAAAAAGAAAACGAGCCGTTTTGGGCCTCTCCTTTCGGGGAAGGCCGCCCGGGCTGGCATATTGAATGTTCGGCCATGTCTATGAAATATTTGGGAGCGAGTTTTGATATTCACGCGGGCGGAACGGATTTGCTTTTCCCGCACCACGAAAATGAAATCGCCCAGTCGGAAGGCGCTACAGGAAAAAAATTTGTGAAATATTTTATGGAAGGAGAACATCTTTTGGTAAACAGCCGTAAAATGTCTAAATCTTTAGGAAATATTTTCACTTTGCGTGATTTAGAAAAAAAATGCTTCGATCCTCTGGCTTTCCGCTATCTCGCGCTTTCCGCGCATTATCGCTCGCGGTTAAATTTTACTTGGGAAAGCTTAGAGGCGGCGCAAAATGCGCTGGATCGGCTTTATGGGTTTGTTGCTAGTTTGCGCGCAGAAAAGAAAACAATTTTAAGCGCGAAAAAAATGGCTCGCTTTCGCGAAGCCTTTCAAAATGCCATCTTTGACGACCTAAATACCCCCAAAGCGCTCGCTGTTATGTGGCATTTGGTACACGAGTATAATAAAAATTCTAAAAAATTCAACCCCAAAGATGTTATGGCTCTCTTTTATGAATTTGACGAAATTTTAGGCCTTGGGTTTAAAAATTTAAAAGCTGAATCCCCTTCTGAAATGGCTAATACACTCCTAAAAGAGCGCGAAAGGGCGCGTAAAATCGGAGATTTCAAGAAAGCCGATGAAATCCGCGGGAAACTCAAGAAAATGGGCTGGCAAGTCAATGATACCGGGCAAGGTTCACAGCTTTTTCACCTCTGATCCACTTTTATCTATTGCCATATTGGTTTTTGTCTTTTAAGATGTAATTAATGGCAACGATTCTTTCTCCTTTCACGGTTTCAAGAATGCCGCCGCAAAATATAGAGGCCGAAATTTCACTTTTGGGTTCCGCGTTGCTTGACGGAAGCGCCTTAGACAGGGTTGTGGATATACTCAAAGCCGAAGATTTCTATAAAAAAGAGCATCAAATGATTTTTGAGGCGATACTCGATCTTTTCGCCAAGCAAAAGCCGGTTGACATACTTTCTTTAAGCAACGCTTTAAAAGAAAAGGGGCAGTTTGAAGAAATCGGCGGGAGTACTTTTTTAACAAGCTTGGTCAACAGCGTGCCTACGGCTTCCAACGCCGCTTACTACGCCGAAATTATAAGGAAGAAAAAAATCTTGCGCGATTTAATCTCCGTGTCCGGCGAAATTTCGCAAATGGGCTACCAAGAGGGCGATGATGTCGGGCTTTTAATGGACGCGGCGGAGCACAAAATTTTATCCATCGCGCAGAGGTCTTTGATCAAGGGTTTCGAACCCGTATCCAACGCATTGGAAGACGCGTGGGAGCGCATTGATAAATTGCATAAAGGCGGAGGGGTGCTCCGCGGCGTGCCTACGGGTTTTAAAGAATTGGATGATAGACTCTCCGGATTTCAAAAATCGGACCTTATCGTGCTCGCGGCGCGCCCGTCTCTTGGAAAAACCGCGCTTGCGATGGATATCGCGCGGCATGTCGCTTTAAATGAAAAAATACCGGTCGGTATTTTTTCATTGGAAATGTCCAGAGAACAATTGGTTGACCGCTTAATTGCCGCGGAAGCCCATGTTAACCTCTGGCATCTGCGCACAGGTAGGCTTTCTTCGGAAGAAGAATTTGAAAAAATAAGAGACTCAATGGCAAAATTAAACAGCGCCAGCCTTTTTATTGATGATGAAGTTTCAACAAATATACTTCAGATGCGCGCTAAAGCCAGGAGATTAAAGATAGAAAAAGGATTGGGGCTTGTTATCGTTGATTACTTGCAGCTTATGGTTCCGAGAATCCAATCGGACAGCATGGTCCAGCAAATTACCGAAATTTCCAGGTCTTTAAAAGCCTTGGCTAGGGAACTCGAGGTTCCCGTGCTCGCCATTTCGCAATTAAGCCGCGCGGTGGAGGCGCGCCCGAACAAAAGGCCCCAGCTTTCAGACCTGCGGGAATCCGGCGCGATTGAGCAAGACGCGGATGTTGTTATGTTTATCTATCGGGAAGATAAGGTGAAAGAAAATTCTGACAGGAAAAATCAAGCCGACATCCTTATCGCCAAGCATAGAAACGGCCCCACCGGCGAAGTGCGGTTATATTTCAACCAGGAAAAAGCCAGTTTTTCTTCTTTAGACCAACGTGAATCCTGATTATTTTCAAGAACTAAAAAGGCTGATTGAAAAATTTCCCGGCGTGGGGCCTAGGCAGGCCTCGCGTTTTATTTGGGCGCTTTTGGATTTTGAGCAAAATGACAGGGAAAAATTATCGGCGCTAATCAACAGTCTTGATAAAAATTTGGTAAGATGCGGCGAATGCTTCAGGGCCAATCAAGCCAAACTCTGTTCTTTCTGCCAACCCAACTCCCACCGCGACCACTCAAAAATCATGGTTCTAGAAAAGGATAGCGATCTTTTAAATGTGGAAAAATCAAAAATTTATAACGGGCTTTACCATATATTGGGCGGCGCCATAGACCCGTTGGAAAGTTCGTCCGGCTCGGCGCGTGAGCGCATTAAAACGCTATATTCGCGCGTAGAAAGGGTTAAACCTAAGGAAGTTATTCTAGCGCTCTCACCTACCAAACTGGGCGAATTTACGACAAATTACACAATTAAAGTTTTGGAGTCTCTTAAAGTAAAAATTACCCGCCTCGGGCGGGGCCTTGCCACCGGCACGGACATGGAATACGCCGATGAAATGACCTTGAAACAGGCCCTTGACAATAGAAAATAGATGCATGCGCTTGAGCCATACACGGACATAAAAGATGTCAAAAGATATGGCCCAGACCACTCTGCTCCTCGGTTGGAGGGAATGCTTGGGGGCAAAGACGGAACAGCGGATTTCGTTCTGTATTACTAGATTCTTAGATCATTGAAAAAAGACACGATTTTTATAAGCGCCACAGCTTGCCTGCGGCGTTTCTTTTTCTGTATTTTTCTACGGCGATCTTATTCTATCAATCTTGACCGATAGATCTATAATGATAGAATGCAATATATGCCAAAACATAAGCCTATTCGTTTTAAAGATCCGAAAATTTCAGGTGAGCTAAAACAACGCTTAAAAATGTTTATTAAAGATCACCCGCTTGCATCTTCCGGGATGAAAGTCCTTTTGACGCTAGTAGCCGTAGGCGGTGTTTTGACTTTAGCGGCGGTAGCGCCTGGAATAATTGGCGTTTTTGCTAAATCCGTTGCCAGGGAAAAACGCGCGAAACGTGAGCGCTACAATATAATCTGGCAAAATTTTTACCGACTTAAAAAGTCTAGAGCTTTAGAATTGGTGACAGAAAAAGAGAATGAATCGGTATACCGTTTGACCGAAAACGGCGAGATCAAGCTGAAAAAGTTTTTACTCGAAACTTTAGAAATAACTAGTCCAAGGCGTTGGGATAAAAAATGGCGCGTGGTTGCATTTGATATACCTGAAAAATTTAGATCGGCTAGGCGCGCCATTCAAAAAAGAATGGTTAGTATGGGATTTTATCCTATGCAGAAAAGCGTGTTTGTGCATCCCTTTCCTTGTGAAGCAGAAATAGAATTTTTGAAAGATTTTTTTAATATCAAACCATATGTAGATATTTTGATTGTTCACGAAATGCCCAATGGCAAAGCGATTTATTACTTCAAAGAACTGCTTAAAACGAATAGTTAGATTATTAGCAAAATTACATTCTTTTATTATAAACCGATCGGTTATTATTGAAAGAATGTCAATCAAAAATATAAAATATAAATGCTAAGGCGTTGTTAGAAAGAAAGAATTTTCACCAATGTCACAGTTTGTCTGTGGCCTTTCTTTTTGCGGTATCTGGTCTTTGAGTGGTATTTGAAGGTTGTAACTTTGTCTAACCGCTTCTCTCCGAGAAGCTCTGCTGTGACCTTTCTATTTAAATAAGGCTTGCCAACTTCTACTTTGTCTCCGTCAACTAAAAGTAAAATTTTGTCAAAACTAATCGCGCCGCTCGCCTGTGGCAGTTTTTCTACTTGTATTTTTTGCCCTTCGGAGACCAAATATTGCTTGCCTCCTGTTTCTATTACCGCGATTTTCATATTTATCAAGTTTACTCCAGTTCATCCGGTTTGTCCAGAAGCGCCGGCTCGTATTCGCCGCCTCGGCCGGCTATCCGCAAAACGTCTTTATCTATTTTCTTAAATTCTTTTTGGGCGCTGTTGTAGGCTCCGACCGTCTGTGAAAGGCCTTTGCCGATTTTATTGACAAAATCATCATAACTCAAAAGATGCTTATGCAGATTTTCCACCTGTTTGATGATGTCCTGCGTCTGTTCAGAGATTTTTTGGTTTTTAAGGCCCTGCAAAACCGTTTGTAAATACGCGAGGAACGAAGTTGGAGAAACCACAATCACGCGTTTTTGGCCGGCGTAATTGATGAGGTTTCTTGTATCATCAGCGACCGCGCCGACTTTATTTATAAGCAGGTCATAGTACACGGCCTCAGAAGGAATAAACATAAACGCGAAATCCATGGTATTTTCCTCCGGCTTCACGTATTTAGATGTTTCATCAATGCGTATCTTGAGATCCGCGACGAATGCTTGTTCGTATCTTTTTTTCTCCGTGGCATCGCGCGCTTCCAAGATTCTGTTGTAGTTTTCCAAACTGAATTTGGAATCAATGGGGATGATGCGTTTATCCACGAAAACAACTGCGTCAACGATAACTCCGTCTGAAAAAGTATACTGCATTTGGTAGCTCCCCGGAGGAAGCACGTTTTTGAGCACGGTTTCCAGATAATACTCGCCTAAAATCCCCCGCTGTTTGGGATTCTTTAAAATATCCTGAAGATTTTTGAGTTGATCGGCGAAGTTAACCACTTGCCGGTTGGTTTCATCCAATTTAGTCAGCCGTTCCGTGACATTTCTTATAATCTTTGCCGATTCTCCGAATTGGCTCTGCATTATTTTTGTGGATTCCCCCATTTTTTGGTCCACCACTCGTGAAAGTTCCTGCAGCTGGTTTTGAATTAAAAGCAGCGCCTGCCCTCCCGCGGCCTCTTCTTTTTTTCTTCCAAAAAAATAAAATACCAAAAGCCCCAGAACAATTCCGGCCAAAGCGACTAAGATTAAAACGGCGTAATTCATTTTATAAAAAGATTATCCCAAAAATTGGCAGAATCAGCCACCAATATGAAAATGAGCTCGCGAAAAGCTTTAGAATCAAAGGAGACAATTTAATTAAGCCGCTGCCGATTAAATCTTTCGGCGCAAGCATAATCAGCGCCTCCGACAAAAAGCCCGCGTAAAGCAGAGCAAGAATTATGATCTCCCACCAATTGCTTTCGTCCTTTGGCATGCCCCGAAAGGACCTATTTAAAAATAATGAAAAGACCAAAAGCAACCCCAAAAAAACCGCGCCATTAAACATCCAAATTTCATTGGGCGCCCGGCCTTTCAGCAAATTATCCAAAGTTATGATATCCTTGTAGGCGCGTTCAAATTTTTTCATAGCGTTTTTTATTTTACCCTAACCACAAAAAACATATATGTTACCCCCCCCGAACCTTCGGTTCTTGTAAAATCCAAAGAAGCATACTCCGAGTGGTTTAGATTGCTGAACGATTTCCCGAAAATATATCGCGGAACTCTTGGCGCGAAGATTGAACATTATTTTCTTGAACTCCTTGAATCAATTTTTACGGCTCTTTATCTTCCGCCGGAAAAGAAAATCATCCGACTTATAACGGCCTCCTCAAAGCTTGACGGCGTGAAGTTTTTTCTCCAGCTTGCTTGGGAAAATAAGTGTTTACCTAATGAAAAATACGCGCTTCTTTCATCAAAACTGGAAGAGGCCGGAAGAATGCTCGGCGGCTGGAAACGCGGACTGGAAAAGAAAACTCCCGCACGTTAGCGGAAGAAACAGCAAGTTTCGGGACGACCACCCGATTCCGATTGTCGGCGTTCCAGACGTTGTCGTTGCCGAAGCGGTTGACGTTCGCCTTGAGCTTGCGGCCGTTGTCGTTGATGTTGGCGACGAAGGTGGACGTTACTGTGCAATATGCCATCCAAGACACCGCTCCCTGAAAAAGCGAGGAGCTGTATTTTACTTGGGACATAGAAGTCCGCCAGCGTATTGCACCAACTGAACTGTTTTTTGTTTTTGAAAAACGGAACCACTCTCTTGCAAGCCGTAACCGGCAAGATTCCGGATTGCGCCTTCAAGCATCCTGACCCCGAAGCCGTAACCGCGTGGTAACGCAGAAATGCCTTTTTATTTTACAACATATACCTTCCCAAACAATAACCCCCCGAAACCATGGACAGGTCCGAGGGGATAAGGGTTGAAGGGGCCAAGGGCCGAAGGGCGAAGCGGCCCAAGACCCGAGGGCAGTCAGTCCAGTCGCGGGACGACCACCCGATACCGACCGCCGGCGTGCCAGACGAAGTCGTTGCCGAAGCGGTTGACGTTCGCCTCGAGCTCGCGGCCGCTGTCGTAGATGTAGGCGACGAAGAGCTCCCCCCCAACGCGGAAGAGAAAGAACGTCGCCCACCCGGTGGAGTGGAGCTTGTCGCGGCGCTCCGCGGCAAACTTTCGAATCTGCCCCTGGGTGAGACAGAGGCGTTCGGGGTCACCCAGGGAGCTGAACATGGTCCGGAAGTTGGCGTCCTCCGCCATCTCCCAGACCTCGACTCCCGCCTCCTCGGTCGGGTCGCTCTGCACGTTCGTGCCCCAGCGCTCGAAGTTTGGGTCGAGCCACCCCGGGAAGACGTCGCCGGAGGTTGCGAGCGTCTCCCTACCTGTGGTTGCACCAACCACGATGGTTTCATCGGGGTAGAGGCGGGTGAGGACGACAGGTTTGGTCTTCGTTGCGGTGGCCATTTCTGGCCTCCTTTCTTACTTGTCTTTAGCATATCATGCCCTTTTTGTCAACTTTATGTTGATTAGGAGAAGCGCATCCATACCATGCACACCCGGAGACCAAAACGCCCCCGACGTAATGTCGGGGGCGTTTTGGTTATTTGTATATGGCAATTATTTGGCGAATGATAAGCTCGTCCAATTTCAAAACTTTACCTTCGAAATCGAACCAGACCCTCATGAAATCATCCCGGTCGATCTTTCTTACGCCTCCTATCTCTGGGTCCTGAAGATAAATAAATTTTTCGTCTAAACCAATAACCGCCGAATAATGGCCGTCAGCCATTTCAGCATCATCATAATCAGACCGCCCTCTGGTGAACCAATCGACAATAACCGGCACGCCTCTTTTCAGCCAACCCTCGATATCCGAATAAGTCGCTTCATTTTTTATCTTAACCTTAAAGCCCAAAGACATCGCGGCTTTTTCGATAGCTTTATCATTGATGCCTATTCCCTTTACCACGCCTGTCATCCTCGCTAGTTCTTGTTCGGTTTTATTGACGCCGTAAAAACCAAAGATGATCTTCAAAGTCGCCGGACCACACATGTCAGCGTGGAGAGTTTCCTGGAAATGTTTTACATCGAGCATTATGCGCTTCATTTTGAAAATATTTTGTTTAATCTCCGGTGAATAGCTAGTATTCTTTTTTTAGTCGTTCCCACTATTATGAAGCTGAACATCGGCATATCATGAGAGAGT
>CAYIFM010000002.1:0-19848 GCA_964362705.1 uncultured Candidatus Saccharibacteria bacterium
ACGGAGCATCTTGTTTTGGAGTTGCTTTGGAATTTAATGTGGTTGTTGAGGCCGCTAGTCCGCAGGAGGCTTACATATTCTTAAACGAAGCTGCCTCCGGGTATTTGGAATCCGCCAGAAATGCCAAACTAAGGCCAAACGTTTTAAATCAAAAGCCGGAAGAAGAATACGAAAAAATGTGGCAAGCAAATCAAGACGCCAAATTGAAAGAAAAATACGAAAAGATTCTAAACAACTTGCCAATTTTTAGTTCCGGCGTGTTGGACTTGGCAGTAAGATAGTTTATGGGGAGAGGATTAAATAACTGGACTTTTAAAGATATTGTAGATTTTCTAAAGACCCATGGTTTCCGGCAAACTCACATCCAATACCACGGCCAAAAATCGATCCGCCCGCGCACTCTAAAAGCTGTTATCAAACAATCAGGCATTCCGCAATCGGAATGGATAAGTTGGGGGAACGGATAACATATGAACTCGCTAAGTTGTTGGGCGTTCCTACGGAGAAATTATTAAAATAATGAACCAAATTTTAGAAACAACAAAATTCGTAATGGGAAACTCCGACTTGGTTCGGATCAACCACGAACGTTTGCTTGAATTTTCCAACGGCTTTGACCACGGCAAAGCCGAGCATTGGCTAAGCGCCGCGCCCTTCATTTTTTCTCACTTCAGCGAGGACGACAAATTACACTTCATCATTCTTTTCAACGCGCTTAGTTTTTGCTACTGGGGCGAGCCGAAATGGACGGTTGAGTATAAAGATAAAACTCACGATGGCGCCTGGGGAATGATACTCGCGCTTGGGCGCGGCATTGAGGAAGACGCGGCGCTTCTTGATTATGATTTTTGCTCCAAAAGCTCAAAAGAGGAACTGGCGCATATTTTGCGAGGCAATACAGAGATCCCGCTTTTGGAAGAACGATGGAAAATTTTGCGCGAAATTAGTTTGAATATGACTGCAAAATTTGGCGGTAAAGCCAGAAACTTTATTGTCGAAGCGAAGGGCGACGCACAAAAACTTTTGGAACTCATCGTGCAAAATTTCCCTTCGTTTTTGGATGTCTCGCCATACAGGAATAAACAGATTTATTTCTACAAGCGAGCGCAGTTGCTTGTCGCGGACATTTACCAGATTTTTGATGGAAAAGGTTTCGGCGAATTGAAAAATGTGGACAAACTTACGGCGTGCGCTGATTACAAACTTCCGCAAATCCTTCGCAAATTAGGGATTTTAGAATACACACCCACACTCGCTGAAAAAATAGATACAGAAATTGAAATTGTTCATAACTCGCCCGAAGAAGTTGAGATACGTGCGAATACCATTTGGGCGGTTGAGTTGATAAAGCAAGAAGTCAAAAAGCGCAGTCCGCAAATCATGTCGTTTGAGGTGAACGATCATTTATGGCTCGCCACACAGGAAAAATTTGACGGCGATAAACCATATCACCGAACACGGACAACCGCTTATTAAATTAAAAAATATTAAAAGCATAGTGTATATACTTGACTTCGGACGTTTCTTTGCTAGGATGTTTAAAGATTTAGAGGCGCTGGATGATTGTTTTTGTCGGCTTTCTGGCTTGCGTCGCTTTTATGGCCTCCGCTTTTCTTCACGCTTTCCGGCCGAATGACGTTTGGTATTCTGTTTTGTGGCGTTATGGGGAAATTACGTCTTTGGGCGCGGGGATCGCCTTGGTTCTTTGTTTTGAATATCTGCTGCATAAAATTTGACGCTTCTTGACTGGGGCGTTTTTTCTTTGCTAGTTTTGTAGCAGATTGAGAAAAGAAAATGCGGATAGAAGAAATTGGGAAGATGTTTGAAAACTGGGAGGCTACGAAGCATCTCGGGCTCCATTTGGGTTATCTGGAAAAAGGCAAGTGCGAAGTGGCGCTTGAGATTAAAAAAGGGGTAATGACGCCGCACGAGGACTACGTGCTTTTGGGCGGAATAATTTTAACCGCCGCTTCCATGGCGGGAGTTATGGCGCTTATGACTTTGCTTAAAAAAGACGAAGACGGCCTGATTACTGACGCCCCTGAATCAAAATGGTTTCAGCCCGCAATACCGGAGGAAAAATTTGTTCTTATTCGGACCGCAGTGCTTCGCCCGCCCGCCAAAAATGCCGCTGAAAAAACAAAGAGAGATGCTCTTATTATGGCCAGAGCTGTCAGCCCGAATGAAGAATTGAAAGCGGAATTTTTATTCCGCTACGCGGTTGTTCAAAAAGACCGTAGGCATAAGCGCCTTGAAGAGCTCCGCCGAAGAGTAAGGGCAGCTCTTCCGCAATAGGCAGGTGGAGAATTTTATGCAAAAAACTCCTGCCGAAATGCTGGTTGGGTCTTTTAAAAATCCGGAATTCGCGGAGCGCGCTTGTTTGATTGACGCGAAGTCCCTGCGCAGGCTTTCGTATTCTGACATGGATTATGAAACTTCTTTGGCTGCAGGGATTTTGGAAAGTTTTTACGTTTGCCCCGGAGATACGGTGAGTTTGCTTTTGGAAAACGGGCTTCATTTTTTTATGCCTTGGCTTGGAGCAATGCGGATAGGCGCCGTGGCGCATCCGATAAATTGCCTTTACACGCCGGAGCAGATTATCTACGCTCTCAAGCTTTGCGAAACAAAGATTTTGGTCACGCAGGAACGGTATGTTTGGGACGATAGAAAAAACGAGCCCGCCGCGCTTCTACGAATTTTGATGGAGACGTTTCCCGCGATGCCGATTTTGGTGACACACGATCCCTCAAGATTTGAATCTTTGAAAAAAGAAAAAGGCGCCGGCTGGCTGGGTTCTTTTAGCTGGTCTACGCTTGCTAAATTGGCAAAGCCCTATAGCCACGTTGTTCATCGCTACCCGGAAGACGCGTTTCAGCTTATTTGCACTTCCGGGACTACCGGAAAACCAAAAGCTGTAGCGCAGACAAATTCAATGTTTTTACCAGATGTAGAAGCACTGATTCAAACCTATTCTTTGTCTGGGGAAGACCGCACGCTTTTAATCAACCGCCTGTTCCATGTAAACGCGCAAGTTACGAATTTTTTTCCAATGGTTCTTCTCGGCGGGACAACGATTTTGGCTTCGCCGGATCCCAGGAATTTCCTCAAGGAAGCGGCGCGCTGGGGCGCCACCTACTCAAGCGTGATCCCCCCGACTTTAAAAGAGGTTTTGAAATATGAGATTCCGGAAAAGGCAAAATTAAAAAGTTTGAGATTTCTGATTGTCGGCGCAGACAAGCTGACGCGCGAGCTCCACAGGGAATTTATGGATCGGACCGGCGTGCGCGTCAGGCCCGGTTGGGGGATGACGGAGACTTTGTGTTGGGGTTCCGGAACCGCGACTAATGAGCCGATTATGTATGGATCAATCGGGAAACCGTTTGGCGGGACGGAAATGAAAATTATAAATCCCGAAACCGGCGAAGAGGCTAAAACAAACGAAAATGGCCTCCTCATAATTCGCGGCTCGAATGTTTTTCAGGAGTATTTTAAAAATCCTGAAGCCACCAAAAAAGCGTTTTTGCCGCATCTAAAATGGCAAGGGTGGTTTGATACGGGAGACTTGTGCCGCCGCGACGCTCGCGGGACTTTTTACTGGGTTGCGCGCGCCTCGGCTGACTCATGGAAAGTTCGCGGCGAATTTGTCGTGGGCCCTTTGATTGATGAATATGTTGAAAAGCATCCGGAGGTGGATAGTGCCATGGCAGTGCCGGTTCTTATGGATGGAGAAACGGAAACTGCTTTGTGCGTTGTTTTAAAACAACAGGACGCAGAGCATGGCCACGAATTCCTTCTTGATATACTGGCCAAGAAAATTTTAGAATACTGTGAAGCGGGTCGCGGCCAAGGCAAACTTCAGCAACATTACAAAATCAAAAAAATTATTTTTGTGCCGAAAATTGAACTGGGAGACACCGGCAAACGTAGCCGAAAAAAAATGACCGAAATCGCCGCCGCCTTATAGCGGCGGTTTTTTCTTGACATTATTTACTTTTTTCGCTAGGGTGTGGGCAGATTTTGAAAAGAAAAGGAGCAAGACTATGCTTATTGAAAAACCGCATGTTGGTAAATTGGCGAGGCCGGTTTATTTCGTTGCCGGCGGAATGACGGATTTCAGGAAACAGCACGAAATGAAAGCGGAAGAGCTGATTTTGCAAGCCGCGCGCATGGCGGTGTTGGAAAATAATTTAAAAATCGGCGGCGTCGCGGAGTTTAAGAAGCGGGTATCATTCGCCGTGCATTCGCAGTTCGCGGACCACTTTAGCGACCAGCTTTTGTTCGCCGCCAAGATGCACGATTATCTTGGTTTGGAACCCGTCGGCAACATTGAAATAAAAACCGGCGGGGCTACCGGCGGATCCGCGATAATGGCGGCTGTGATGGCGGTGGCTTCAGGATTACATGATGTTGTCTTGGTCGCGGGGTGCGAAATGATGGACGAGGTTTCCACAAGGCAGGGCAACAATTATATTGCCCACGCAGCCTGCAAGGATTTTGAATGGCGCCATTCGCGGTCTTACAAGAATTACTACAATCTCATGGCGACCGACTACGTGAAATTGCAGGAAGACCGCGGTTTTAGCAAAGAGCTTTTGCGAGCCGCGCTTTCCAGAGTTTCCGTGAAAAATCACCATTACGCGAAATTCAATCCTTTCGCGCAAGCGCCGGCTGATTACACCGAAGAAGAAGTCGCGAATTCCATGCCTGTTACCGAACCGTTGAGAATTTTGGATTGCTGTTTAATGAGCGTCGGAGCGGCTGTGTGCGTTATTGCTTCGGAAGAAGCGGCGTATAAATTGACCGATACCCCGATTTTAATTGACGGGGTCGGGGCCGGATCCGATACTCTGCGCGCGGGCGATCGCTTGCCTCGGCCGGTATTGCTTCTGCCGCATGAAAACGAAGAGATGTACAAAGATTTTACAAATTGGCCGGGTTTTACGAGTTTTTTGGCAACGCGCTACGCGGCTTATGTCGCGTACCATATGGCCGGCATCAAAAATCCTTTGGAGGATTTTGATTTAGCCGAAACGCACGACGCTTTCACTATTTCTGCTTTGCAAAGTTACGAGGATCTCGGATTTCGTCCCTATGGAATGGGTCACGATTTTATTCTTTCAGGTGACGCGTATTTGGGCAATAAATTGCCTGAAAATTTATCCGGCGGACTCATCGGATGTATGCACTCTGTTGGAGCTACCGGCATTATGCAGGTGATAGAAGCTGGATGGCAGCTTCAGGGAAAATGGGATTATTTTCACGCGAATCCGGCCATCTGGGCGCGTTTTGGCAAAGAAAAACCGGCTGATTTTAAATCGCTTCAAGTGCCGAACGCCAAGCGCGGAGTGGCGGTAAGCCACGCCGGTACAGGATCTCACGTGACCGTGCACACGCTAAGGAGGCCACGATGAAAAAAATAGCAGTAACCGCGGATCCGCTGCGAATTCGCATCCCGAGAACCGTTGAGCATATTCATAACTACGGAAAAATTTCGCGGTATTTCCAAGGATTAGTGAGCCACCAAATTTTCGCGACTTCTTGCGTAAACCCAAAGTGTTCGCGGAAAAAGGCGTATCTGCCGCCCCGCGCTGATTGTCCTGAATGCTGGGAGCAGACAGAATGGAAATTAATCGGCGGAAACGGAGCCAGAGGAAAAATTGCCACTTTTTCGGTTGTTAATTATCCGGGCGCGGGGTACGAGGAAGATATCGAGCGCGTAGGCGGTAAATTGCCGTCAGTCATTGTCTATGTTGACTTTCCGGGAGTGGATACGAAAATTATGTCTCGCTTGGAAAATTGCGACCCGAAAAGCGTTTTTATCGGAATGGAAGTTGAAGCAAGGTTTTGGCAAAGCGCTGTTCCTCGGCGCGGAGCAACATATACTTGTTTGGATTTATATTTTGTTCCCGCGGCAAAAAATCACAGTGGTGGACAATGAAAGAGACTTTAAAAATCGTATTTTCGGCTCCGCTTGCCATTATCAGCTTGGTTTTCGGCTCCATTGATTTTTGCTCCAAAAAAATCTCGAGCAGTGAAGAAATCAAAAAAGTTGTGGAGGAAGAAAAGAAAAAAATCGGGATTCCGCATTCCGTGTCCATTGCCGTCAGAAATACTCCGAAATACGATTTTAGTATTTTTGGAGGATATGGAGGCAAAACGCAAGGACATGAGATATTCCATGTTTATAGGTACTTGGCGATTCAAGATGAAAACGATTTATATTGGTACGACGAAATTTTGGCCAGAATCTACGAGCTTTTCAGAATTAATCTAAGCCTGAAAAAAATCTGAAAGCCGCTTGCGCGGCTTTTTATTTTCTGCTCTATTAAAGTCAGAGCTTGGATTGAAATGAAGCAAAAAAAAGCGTTTCAGGACTATTTTCCGGGGAATAGCTGCCACGGTTGCGGGCCCGCGAACGAAAGGGGGCTTCAGATAAAAAGCTACTGGCTGGACGAAAGCATTGATTGGCTGGGGAAAGATATCGCGGTATGCTCCTTTAAACCGCGGCTTTATCATGCCGCCGCCACGCCAGATATAGTAAACGGAGGCATTACTTATTCTTTGATGGATTGCCATGCTATCTGGACGGCCATCGCCGCGCGGCATCGTTTTGAAAAGCGCGAAGAATTCGGATCACTTCCTTTAATATGGTATGTGACCGCGAGCGCTGATTGGATACGTTATTTCGCGCCCACGCCGCTGGAGGCCGAGCTTTTGGTAATGGCTAAAGTCAAATTTATGCACGAAAAAATTTGTACGCTCGAAACCGCCGTGATAGCTAGAGGCATAGTTACGGTGAAGGGTCAGTTTACCGCTTACAAAGTCAAAAAGGAGGTTTGAAAATGGAAGAACTGATTGTAAGACAAGGGTTAAAAGGCGTCGGCTATTCACCCACGGAGCTTTGTTGGCTAGATGAGGAAAATCAAAAAATATTTTATCGCGGGTATGATCTCGCGGAGTTGGCGGAGCATTCCACGTTTGAAGAATGCGCTTATCTTTTACTTTACGGCGAGTTGCCGGCAGAGCATCAATTTCAGGAGTTCTGTAATGAGATTGTAGATCTTAGGTCGTACATCATTAGAGATTTTGCCCCATGGAAAAAATGCGGCGCTCGCAAGTTGCTGGCTTTGATGAACCCACAGGCGCATCCAATGGATATGTTGCGTACCTTGGTTTCTGTTTTCGGATGCAATGTACTCGCGGATAAAGCCGAAGAGTTAAATTTGCGTAATGCGATTGCGTTGATGACGATTATGCCGGTATTTGTCGCGGCGATTGGGCATTATCAAAAAAACGGAAAGTATATGAGAATTTCCCACTGGGACGCTGTGGCGGAGAGAGAAGTCGCGGAAAATCAGGGCGCGTCAGCCGCGAAAACTTTTCTAAGGCTTTTACATAATCGCGAGCCTCAATATGAAGAATGGAAGGCTTTGGATGTTTCGCTGATGCTTTATCTGGAGCACGAATTTAATGTTGGCACGCATGTTGTGCATGCCGTGACTTCGGCTAACGCAGATATTTATTCGGCGAACATCGGCGGAGCGTGCGCTCTAAAAGGCGACGCGCACGGAGGAGCAAACGAAGCCGCGCTAACTTTACTGGAAGAAATTGGTACAAAAGAACGGGCGGAAGAATTTATTAAGAATATACTGGGCAAATCAGGAGAAACCGTAAAAGGATTCGGACACGCAATCTACAAGCATGGCGATCCGAGATGCGCGGTTATGAAACCGATTGTTAAAAAACTCGCGCAGAGTAAAAAAGAAAAAGCGCTTTACGATTTGGCAGAGCACGTTGAGGAATTGATGCTGAAAACAAAAGGGCTCCATCCCAATATTGATTATTGGACCGCGCCGCTTTATTCGTTTTTGAAAATTCCCAAGGCGTTGGCGACTCCGATTTTCGAGATGTCGCGCGTTGTCGGCTGGTCGGCGCATCATCTGGAATATTTAAAATTGAATCGCACCGAAAAAGGGCGATTGATTTTGATAAGGCCGAGATCTTCCGAATACATCGGCCCCGCGCCTCGGCCGTATGTTCCCATCAATAAGCGAGATTAACCCCCTCGCTTTTTTATTTGCCTTTATTTGGATTTTGAGTTAAGAAATGAGTAGATTCAGGAGTGTTAAATGGAGCTTACGCACGCGAATTTACTGGAACATTTGGCTGATTTCGCGTTTTCTTTGAAATATGAAAATTTGCCGGAAGATGTTGTTCGTGAAGCAAAAAGGCATTTTTTGGATTCTTTGGGATGCGCGATAGGCGGTATGAAAGATTTGGCCGCCATTAAAATCAGAAAACACTTGGGAGAAGAACGCACCGCTTTATGCAACAGTTTGGCTTTGGGGCTTCCGTCGCTTTCTTTGGAGCGCGCCGCTTACGCCAATACTCACCTGATCCGCGTTTTGGATTTTAATGACACATATTTGTCTTTGGAGCCGGCTCATCCTTCGGATAATTGGGGCGTGCTTATCGCGCTTCTTGGTTATAAAGGAGGACTATCCGGAAAAGATTTAATAACCGCCGGAGTTTTGGCCTATGAAATTCAATGCAGGTTTTGCGACGCGGCTTCTTTAAGGAAAGAGGGCGTGGACCACGTGCTTTATTTGGCGCTCTCATCCGCCTTTGCCGCCGGAAAAGTTTTAGGGCTCGGAAAAGAAGAGATGCGCAGCGCGGCTTCACTGGCTCTTCGCTGGTTTCCGTCGCGCCAGGTGCGCGCCGGTTCGCGGCTTTCCGAATGCAAAGGCCTTTCTGCCGCGGAGGCGGTTGAGGCAGGAGTAAAAGCCGCGCGGCTCGCTTCTTTTGGCGCAACCGGACCAAGTGAGATGATAGAGGGCGAATTTGGATTGGTTAATCTGGTTCTTAACGGAAAATACCCGGATCTTGAAGCGTTTTCGTCATTGGGCAAGGAATTTAAAATTTCAAAAACGCACATCAAAAAATGGCCGGTAGAATTCCACGCAGAGGCGGCGGTTGACGCGGCTTTGGCGGTGAGAGAAATCGTAGGCGATATAGAAAAAATTAAAACAGTTGAAATTTTTTCTTACGAGGCTTGCAAATCTATAATCGGCGATGTTTATAAAAGGCGGCCGGATACCAAAGAAACAGCAGATCACTCGATTTATTTCATTTTAGCCGCGGCTCTGCTTCGTGGCGGCATAACGCTCGAGGATTACTCTGTGGAAAGGTATCTCGATCCAGAAATAACACAATTTATTTACGGCTGTATAAGAGATGTTGAGGTTTTGCGCGGCTACGGCTTAGATTACTACGATAAAAATTTACCGACATTTCCGATAATGCTGATTCCCCGGGACGAAAATAAAAAAGCGCTTTGCATTGTTGAAGTCAAAAAACCCAAAGGGCATTTTTTAAATCCCATGACTGATCGGGAACTGGAAAACAAATTCTGGTCTTTATGCGAAGGAGTCGTGGGCAAGACAGATACCGACCGCCTTATTCGTCTTTCGCGGGATCTCGAAAACATGTCATCCTATGATCTTTACTGGAGATTTAAATTCATTTTAGGAGACGAAAAATGAGCACACAGGGCATGAATTTTAAAGACCTTATCAAGAAAAAAAAGCCATTTATTCTCGTGGGCGTAACCGAACCTATCGAGGCGCTCATCGCGAAAGCCGCCGGTTTCAAAGCCGTTTATATTTCCGGCGCCGCGCTTTCTGCGAGTTTGGGTTTTTTAGACGAAGGTTTGATTACTTTGGACAAAATGATTCAGGTGGTCGGCGATATTAGAAAGGTTTCGGACATCCCGCTCTTGGCCGATTGCGATACAGGATTTTGGCCGGCGCGCGCGATGTCGCATCTTCTTGCCGATGCCGGAGCTGATGCCGTGCAAATTGAAGATCAATTGCCTGCCAAAAAAAGATGCGGACATCTGCAGGGGAAAAAGCTTGTTTCGACGGATGAGCTGTTTTGGAAAATCAAAACACTGGCTCGCTGTAGAAAGAATAAAAATCAAGTCATAGTGGCGCGTACTGACGCAAGAGCCGTAGAGGGGCTGGATAGCGCGATTTTTCGGGCTCACCGCTATATCAATGCCGGCGCGGACGTGATTTTTCCGGAAGCACTTGAGTCTTTTGAAGAATTTAAAGAATTTCGCCGGCAGGTTCCGAAAATTCCGCTCGTCGCGAATCTGGCGGAGCGCGGCAAAACCCCTCCTCTTATCGCCTCTTCGCTTTTTAACGCCGGTTATCAGATAGTTTTAATTCCGGCCACTCCTTTTCGAATGATGTTGAGGACCTTCAGAGACGCACTGCGAGAAATCAAAGCTTTTGGCTCTCTCAACATTTCCATTGAGAAAGACAGATTAATTTCCAGAAAAGAACTGAATCAATTTATCAAAAAACACTCAAAGATTTACCTGCCCGTCCGTCAGGCTGGTAAAAAAAGCCCCCTTGCTAAATAAGCTTGGGGGTTTTATGATGGCGGCAGAACACGGTTTGAAAAGTTAATTATGCCTAAGGTAACTGATTTTACGCCGACGAGGCAGATTTTCATTCCTACCAAAGAAGAGTATTTAAGGATTTACAAGCTTCTTCTGCTGACTACTTTTTTGGGGCAAGAACTGGACAAAAGAAAAGATGAATTTATCCCAAAAATTTTTACCGGTCTTGGGCAGGAGGCCGTTTACATCGGTCCGGTTTTTGCCGCGGAATCTTATGATTGGTTTGCTCCCGACCACCGCTCTATGGGCGTACTTTTGGGAAGAGGGCTTACTACTAAAGAAATTGTCTGCCAAGACGGAATTTTCGCCGAATCGATTTATAGCGGTTATAATTTTGGAATTCACATCGGAAGCCCGGAGCACCATCTTATCCGTTTTGAGTCTGACATGGCTTTAAACGTCGCGGTGGGCACGGGGCTCATTGATGCTCTTTATTACATCCGCGATGTCATTGAAAAAAAATCTTCTGAAGAAAATCCGGCACTCTTGGCATTTTTAGGCGATGGCGCTTCGGCTCACAGCAACGCGCATTCTGCTTTTCTTTTTGCCGCTACGCGCAAGCTTCCCGCGCTTTTCATTATAAATAATAATGGACTTGCGATCCGCACTCCTGTGGAATACCAAAGCGCGCACGCGCGGTTGGGAAGGATCGCGGAAGGCTACGGAATGAAATTCTTGGTTGTTGACGGCAACGATGTAGTTGAAGTTTGGCGCACTACGAAGGCTGCTTTAGCGGACATCAGAAATGGCGGCGGGCCTTGGATAATAGAATGCTGCACTTTTCGCGTATCGGGGCACAACGCGCACGAAACTTCGGAAATGGCCGGCTACGTTCCAAGAGAACTTCGTTTGGAGTGGCAGGGGCGGAATCCTTTGGCGCACTATACTCTGCAGCTTAAGCTGATGCGTTTATTGGACGACGAAACGGAGCGCGGATTTAAGGAAGAAGCTCAAAAAATTATTGCCGAAGCTTTCGAGGCGATGAAAACTTATTCGATTCCTTCCAAGCTTCATCCGGTTTTTGCTGCAAGTAAAATTGACGCATTACCTCCGGCAAAAGAGTCCGGCAGGATTATTACTTACGAAGCCGCGATAAATGAAGCCTTGCGCCAAGCGATGGAGTTAGACCCGCGGGTTAGGGTTTTTGGCGAAGATGTTGAGTCGGGCGGAGTGCACGGCGTTACAAAAGGATTGGTTAAAAAATTCGGCAGAGAAAGAGTTTTTCACACGCCTTTGGACGAAAACGGCATTTTTACTTATGCCATCGGCATGGCCTTGGCCGGCCTAATACCCTCTCCGGAAGTTCAATTTCTGCCGTTTTTGAAATACGCTTTTGGACCGCTGCTTAATTACGCGACAATTCATTTCGCGGTTACAGGACAGAATTTGCCTTTGGTTGTGAGAGCGCCTTGCGGAGGCGGATTCCCTTCAAATAATTGCCATGAAGAAATGATTGAAGCGATGTTGGCGCATAGCGGAGGCATCAAAATTGTAGCTCCCGCCAATCCCTATGCTGCGAAAGGACTTTTGCTTTCTGCGTTTAGGGACGGCAATCCGGTGATTTTTCTTGAACAGATTTCCGCTTACGGCAAAAAAGGAGAGGTGCCTTCGGAACCTTACACGCTTCCTTTGGGAGAGGCGCGAATACTCCGCGAAGGCGAAGATATTTCCATTATCACCTATGGAGCCATGATGGTTGAGCGAACTCTAAAAGCCGCGGAGATTTTGGGCAAAGATGGAATTTCTGCGGAAGTTATTGATTTGCAGACGATAGTGCCGATGGACAGGGAAGCTATTTTGTATTCCGCAACCAAAACCAGAAGAGCATTGATAGTCCACGAAGCCAAAACCAAATTCGGCGTAGGCGCGGAGATCGCAAGCATGATCGGCAACTATGTCAGCGAAGCAAGGCGGGATATAAAAGAAATGTCAGATTTTTTTGTTTCAACAAAGGTTCTTGGCGCGAAAGACGGGCCAGTGACGGCGCATCCCGCGCTTGAGGCCTTGCGCTTGCCGCAAGTTGAAGATATAGTAGCGGCAGCAAAGGAGATGATGAAATGAGCCTTGTAGAAGTACACGTCACATTTCAAACATTTGAAGAGGACAAAACGGAAGCTTGGTTTAAGGTCTTAAAAGTGCTGGTAAGCTCTGGACAATCTGTAAGAAAAGACGAAGTGTTGTTTGAAATCGAAACAGAAAAAGCGACATTTGACTTTGAATCGCCGGCAGAAGGTATCGTGAAAGATATTTTCTTAAAAGAGGATCCGGAGCAGGAGCGCTTTCATGGCACGGTATTTTGCACAATCGAGGCTTCTCCATGAAAACAGAGAAGCCCTCGCACATTAGGGCTACTACCGCGAAGTTTCTTGCAAAATCACAAATCATTCCTTTTACTCCGATCTGGTCAAGCGTTGACGCTTCTAGGCTCCTTGAAATCCGAGCAAGTTCAGATTATAAATTTGACGCTATGTTTATTTATTTGCTCACCGAATCCTTGCTTTGGATGCCGGAGATGAATGTCAGCTGGGACGAAAAAGAAGAGCACATTGTTTTTCACGATGCTCTGAATCTCGGTCTTTCATTAAATACAAAAGACGACAACGTGGCGGTGGCGCGGATTGCCGATCCGGACCGCAAAAACGCTTGGCAGCTTAACAGAATGGTTCTTGAGTTGAGAGAAAAAGCCAAAATAGGCAAAATTCATGAAAAAGATATTTTTCCATTGCCCAATATAGTTCTTAACAATGTAGGAATGATGGATATAGAAGGAAGCGTACCCATTCCTCTGCCATGGAACGCGCTTATGGTGACGACTTTTCGGATCAAGCGGATTCCTGTTGCCGATCAGACCAAAGATTTTTCCATCGGCGTTTTGCCGATGATGAATATTGTTTTGACTTTTGACCACCGTCTTTGTGACGGAGCGAAAGCCGCGAAATTTCTCACGCTCTTTAAACAAAAATTAGAAAACCCGCGATTTTAGCGGGTTTTTAGTTTTTTCAGTTCCGGGCTGTAAAAAAGGCTACCAGACGGTTTGCCGCAATAAGGGCATGGCCATTTGACTTCATATTGGAAAACATGTTTTCCAGAGAGGCGGTTTTGCAGCCATTTGATATTGTATTCCTCGTCAGGCAACATGGGCCCTAGAACGCGCACAACTCTTCCTTTCGGAAAATAATTTTTATTATAGCGGTCGCAATGGTACTGTTCGCGCCATTTTACCAAGTCGCCCAAGCGAAAAAGTTTTGGTTCTGCTGGCCGTGCTTCGCATTTGAGAGCTTTTTCTTTAGATTTATAGCGGCTTTTACATTTTCCGCATTGATAAATTATGCTCGTTCGCGCAGGTATTTTCCTGGTTATTGTTCTCATTTCAGGCCTTCTATCTCAGGATATCTAAGCGCAAAATGAATTTCTTTGCAAGAGCCGATTTTATTGCTCCCTTTTCTTTATCTGAAAACTTTTTACCTCCCAGTTCTTCAGCCAGAGAAGTCATGCGCATATTTTCCAAGCCGCAGGGGATTAATGGCTTCAGATATTTTTCTTCTGGGTTAAGAGAAACAGCAAAGCCGTATCGCGAAACGCCTTGTGAAATCTGCGTGCCTACGGAAACTATTTTTTTGTGCCCGCCGATATATAGCCCAGGATTTTTTGGATGGCGCTGGACAGAAATGTCGCAAATGTTTAAAAATGCCTCGGCGGATCCCAACAGAAATTCGTTGAAACTATGTGGGGAAAAATTTTTTAAAGAAAAAACGAAATAAACAGAGAGTATCCCGGGCCCTTGGTAAGTTACAAGGCCTCCTCGCCGCGTGATTTCCACCGGAGCGGGGAGCTCCCAAATTTCTTTTTTAAAACATCGCCGGATTAAATCGTCGCTTGCCGCGCAGGAAGCTCCGGCGGTATAAATCGGCTCGTGCTCAACAAAAATTATTTTATCCGGCGTGTCTTTTTTAAAAACTTTCTCTGCCCAATATTCATCCTGTTTTTTTACTGCCTGTCTAATAGGAATATCGGTTCCCCAATCTTCAATATCCACGTGCATCTATTTTGCTCAATTCTAGTCTGACCCTACACCACCTGTTTATTTTTTACAATGGGTTTTTGCCGGTGTTAGCAATGCCAACACCTCTTTCCGATCGTGAGATTTTGTTGCCGATGCGAGTTTCTGAAAAAATTTCTAAAAAATAAAAAGCCGCAGGGCATGGCTCGTAAAATGAGTTTAACCGCGCGGCCTTAATAAAATCCTACTTCGTATCTAAAATATCCACGATTTCGTAACCGCTCTCCCCGAGACGGAAAGACATTACTAGCCATTGCCTATATTTGAGGCGAATCCTTGTTCCTTTTTGAGCTGCACTTTCCAGTTTTTGCAATAAATCTCGTCGATCACTAGAAACGCTGAAGGCGAATGGTTCTTGTAAGGCGCCTTGAGATCCTTGCCCAATTTGTAATTGACCTTCGTATGTTTTAAACACCAGGCCCTTGTAGGATAGTTTGGTGACATATCCAACCCGCTCACCGATTGAGTAATTAGGCACAAAGCCAATTGGCGACGCCTTACTGCCGATCCTAGAAACCAATATGCTCATTATTGCCACAACAATAAGCAACTCAATCACTGTAAACGCTCTGTTTTTTTTATCCATTCTATAACCCCACTTTCTGTCCGCAAGCATAGCATGGTTGACTGAATTTTGTCAAGCGCTATAGTGGGCAGAGAATTGAAAAGAAACGTGTCTATTGAAAAAAATGAAAAACCCGGAGAGTATCCGTTTACCGGCGGGATTCATTCTAAAATGTATGATGCAAAAAATGGCGGACGGCTTTGGACGATGCGGCAATTTGCCGGATTTGGCACGGCGCGGCAAACCAATAGACGATTTAAAAAACTTTTAGCACACGGCCAAACCGGTCTTTCCACCGCCTTTGATATGCCGACGCTTTTGGGATTTGATTCTGATAATCCGATAGCCGAAGCCGATGTCTGCATGGGAGGAGTAGCCGTGGATACGATAAAAGACGTTCAAAATCTTTATTCAGGAATTGATTTGCAGCCGCCACTTTCTACTTCAATGACTATCAATGGGCCGGCGATTGTTTTGCTGGCGATGTATTTTGAAGTATGCAGGAAGCGCGGATACAATCTCGCGGAAATTCGCGGTACAATTCAAAACGATCCTTTAAAAGAATTTATCGCGCAAAAAGAATGGATTGTGCCTCCACGTCCGTCCATTAAACTTCTTGTTGACACTATTGAGTATTGCGTAAAATATGCGCCAAAATGGAATCCGATAAGCATTTCAGGATATCATATAAGAGAGGCGGGCGCTTCGCCGGTTTTGGAGATAGCTTTGACGCAAGCGGACGAAATCGCGTATGCGGGAGCGTGCCTTGAGCGTGGCTTGGCAATTGATGATTTCGCGCCGAAATTTTCTTTTTTTTACGATTTTTATTTTGACTGCGAAGATGATTTTTGGAAAGAAGTCGCGAAATTGCGCGCCGCAAGGCGCATCCGCGCCCGTATTATGAAGGAACGTTTCAAGGCGCGAAATCCGGATTCCTGGAAACTGCGCATGCATGTTCAGACCGCCGGCCGTACGCTTACGGAAGAAGAGCCCTTAAACAATATTATCCGAACTGCCTTGGAAGCTTTCGGGGCTGTGCTCGGCGGATGCCAGAGTCTGCATACCAATTCATATGACGAGCAAATTTCATTGCCTTCCGAAGAAGCAGCGAAAGTCGCGCTCCGCACCCAGCAGATTATCGCTTATGAAACCGGAGTTACAAAATATTCTGATCCGTTGGCAGGTTCTTACCTCGTGGAGCGTTTGACCGACGAGCTAGAAGCCGAAAGTTTGAAGATAATTCAAACCATTGATTCAATGGGCGGGATGGTTTCTGCCGTGGAGCGAGGTTGGCCGCAGGCGCAAATTGATGAATATGAATTTAATTACCGGAAAAAAGTTGAATCTGGTGAAATTAAAATGGTCGGACAAAATTTTCTTTTTGACGAACCGGCTCCGGATCCGAAATTTTCCGTATCAGAGCGCGCGCAAGATGTTCAGATAAAATTTTTGAAAAAAGTTAAGAAAAACAGATCGCAAAGAAATGTTGAAAAATCTCTGGATTGCCTCAAGAAGGTCTTGGAGGAAAACGGGAATGTGATGCCGGAAGTTTGCGAAGCTGTAAAAACGCTCGCGACTCTTGAGGAAATTTGCAATGTTTTCAAAAATTTTTACGGAATTTATTCCGAGGAGGTGTAGCATGAGAATCCTTTTGGCAAAAGGGGGATTGGACGGCCATCCGAGGGGGCTTAAAACCCTGACTAGATTTTTAAGGGATGCTGGCTTTGAAGTGATTTATTTAGGGATGTATCAGCCGGCGGAGATGATTGCTTCGGCCGCGATTCAGGAAGACCCGGATATAATCGGGGTTTCAATGCATTCCGGAGGGCATAAAAAAGTTTTCAAAAAGCTTATGAAATTACTCGCCGACGCTAAATGCGATTCGGCGGTTGTGGCCGGCGGAATTATACCGCATCGAGACCACAGGCTTTTAAAAAGGCTTGGCGTCCGGCTTATTTTTTCTCCGCGCGATTCAATGCAGGGCGAAATTATCCCAGCGCTTAAGGAACTGGCTTTGGAAAAGAAAAGCAAAGATTTGTCAAAAATACTTTCCAACTTTTCATCTCCGGCTTCTTGCTGCCACGTTATCGGGTTTACCGGCTCGGGCGGAGTAGGAAAAAGTTCAATTATCAGCTCTCTTTTGAGGCATGTTTATGAAGAGCAACGCGTTGCCGCTATTTTTGTTGATCCCGTGGCAATTTCCGGAGGCGCGGTTTTGGGAGATCGGGTGAGAGTTCATCGCCCGGAAAATTTCAAAATTGTCACAAGCCCGAACGTGTTTATGAAAAGTTTGGCGGCCAAAGAAGTCTGGAAAGGGGTAACTCCTCAAACTCCGGCGGTCATTGATGCCGTAGGCAACGCCGGTTTTGAAACTATTTTTGTGGAAACAGTCGGCGCTCCGCAATATGATTTGGGCTTCAAAGACGTGGTTGATACAATGGTTTACATTACAACGCCGGCCTCCGGCGATGAAATCCAGATTTCCAAAGGGGGAGCGATTGAAACCGCGGATATTATTGTGTTAAATAAAAGCGACCAGCCAAGGTCGGAACAATTCCTCGCTGTTCTTAAAAAAAATTTTCCCGGAAAGCCGGTAATATCAACGAGCGCTTCTTCATGGAAAAACACCGGCATCCCGGAATTATTGGAAGTAATAGAAAATCTAAAACAAAAGCCCCTCTAACGGGGCTTTGTAATTTTGCTTAAATTATTTCAAAAACCTTAAATTATTTCAAAAACGGGACTAAAAGCAGGGCGATGATGTTGACTACCTTTATCATTGGGTTGATTGCGGGGCCGGCGGTGTCTTTGTAGGGATCGCCGACCATGTCTCCGGTGACAGCGGCTTTGTGCGCGTCCGAACCCTTGCCCCCATAATTTCCTTCTTCAATAAATTTTTTGGCGTTGTCCCAGGCGGCGCCTCCCGAAGTCATTGAGATTGCCACAAAAAATCCGGTAAGAATTATGCCTATGAGAAGCCCTCCCAAAGCTTGCGGACCAAGCCAGAGGCCGACAATGATTGTGACTAAAATCGGAAGGAGCGCCGGCAAAATCATTTCTCGAAGCGCCGCTTTTGTCACAATATCTACTGTTCGCGCGTAATCCGGTTTTTGAGTACCCTGCATAATTCCTGGCAATTCTTTAAATTGCCTTCTTACTTCCAAAACAACTGCTCCCGCTGTTTTGCCGACTGAACGCATGGCCAGGGAAGCAAAAATATAAGGAAGCATCCCGCCGATAAAAAGGCCCGTGATAACCAGAGGATCAGAAAGTTCAAAAACCGCGCTTTTGCCAGCGGAAATTAAATCCGAAGCGTAAGCGGAAAATAAAACCATTGCCGCGAGTCCGGCCGAAGCGATTGCATAGCCTTTAGTTACCGCTTTGGTGGTGTTTCCGACTGCGTCCAACGGATCGGTAACCGCGCGGACATTTTTTGGAAGCCCAGCCATCTCGGCGATCCCGCCGGCGTTATCTGTAATTGGGCCGAAGGAATCAATCGCCACAATAATCCCCGCCATAGAAAGCATGGAAATTGCCGCGAGCGCGACTCCGTAAAGACCGGCAAAAAAGAAAGCAAGATACGCGCCGAAAGCAATCAGCAAAGCGGGAAGCGCGGTGGCTTCCAAAGACATCGCAAGCCCGATGATTATATTTGTTCCGTGGCCGGATTTGGAACTTTGGGCGATGGCGCGAACCGGCCGGAATTTTTTTGACGTGTAATATTCGGTAATCATTACAATCCCCAAGACTACGGCGAGCCCCAAAAGAGACGCCAAAAAATAATCTGAAGACTTGCCGGGGATTTTTACTATATTTTTAAAAAATTCTCCGCCTGCCGTTCCCGGAGCAATTACCAATTCTCTTACCGCGAAATAAAACGCTATGGCAGAAAGAACGCCTGAGGCGACAAGGCCCTTGTAAAGCCCCATCATGATTTTTTTCTCCTCCGATACGCGCACAAAGAAAAATCCTATTATAGAAGCCCAAATGGCGAGCGTTCCCAAAATCAAAGGAAGCAAGATTGCCGCGTCAGCGCCGGTAAAAACCGATCCTCCCAAAAACATTCCGGCAATTAGCGTGACCGCGTAGGTTTCAAAAAGATCCGCGGCCATTCCCGCGCAGTCGCCTACATTGTCTCCAACGTTGTCGGCGATGACCGCCGGGTTTCTGGGGTCGTCTTCCGTAAAACCGAATTCGGTTTTGCCCACAAAATCCGCGCCCACAGCAGCCGCTTTTGTTAAAATTCCTCCGCCACGCCGTGAAAAAACCGAAACCAAAGACCCGCCAAAGCCTACTCCAATGAGCGCCGCGAGGTCGCGAGCCCACATCCAAAAACCGGAGACAACCAAAAGTCCCAAGCCTACAACCAAAAAACCGGTTACCGCGCCGCCGCGAAAGGCCAACGCGAAAGCTTTTTTCAAGCCGGATTTCGCCGCTTCGGCAACGCGCACGTTAGCCATGACGGAAGTTTGCATTCCAAGGTAAGCCGCCAAAGACGAGGCCAAGGCGCCCACTACAAACCCAAGCGCGAGAGTTTGTCCCAAGGTCAGCCACAAAACTGCGGCGATTATCGCGCCTACTATTAATATGGATTTAAACTGCCTTTTTAAAAACGCGCGCGAGCCTTCGCGGATGGCTTCCGCGATCTCCCGCATTTTGTCATCTCCCTCCGGCGCTCTTTTTACGGAGCTTCTTAAAACTAGCGCGAAAAGTATTGAAATAATTGACGTCCCTATCGCAAAATATTCTATGGTCATA
>CAYIFM010000003.1:0-19084 GCA_964362705.1 uncultured Candidatus Saccharibacteria bacterium
GATGAGCAAAATTTAAAGAGGGGACTGGGTTATTCCGCCGCCATACTTCCGATTCTTGCGATCGTCATAAGCGTCGTTGGTCTTGCTACAAAACAATTTTTTCCTAGTATTGCGCCTGAAGACGCCTTAGTCGTGGGTTTTTCTAATTTGCTCCCTTTCGGGCTTAAAGAATTCGGCATGGTTTTGCTTTATGCGGTCGCGCTTTCATCAACAGATACAGCAACATTCGTTGTTTCATCCATCTTAACTCGCGACCTTAAAAATTATTCCAGGAGATACAACGAAGAATCGATGAAAAAACTTGCCCGCTTTTTTATGATATTTTTTATTACTCTCGCCGTGCTCATTAGTATTTTTTATCAGAATATACTAGCGCTAGGATTTTCTCTCGCCAGTTTAAATTTAATGCTATTCCCGATAGTCTTTGGGTCGTTACACTGGAAACTAAAAGAGGGAGCGGTATTTTGGAGCTTGATTTTGGGATTTCTAAGCGTGGCTGTTCTCTTTGTTTGGAACTCGCTTAACCCAGAAACCGCCATTATTTCTTTGCCTGTAGTTTTGGTTTCTTTATTGATTTTCCAAAAGTTGTTGCAATCAAGCCGGGAAAGTTTATAAGGAATTTTCTTGATTGTCCACTTGACGAGAAATACCGCTTAGGCATACATTTAAAGCAGAAGCTCGAGGTTTTTTATGTTTGCCCCAAGAAATAGAATTTATAGCTTTGAACATTGCGATACGCCTATGACCACATTAAAAGGCGGTGGTTGCGGAGGAGGAGGAGCGGTTTACGGCTGTAGAGTCTGCGAAAAAACCTTTGTCCAAGTAAGCGGAGGGTTAGCCCAAACACCTCTTATTCTTGAAGAAATGGAAGGAAAAACCGTCGCGGATTTTGAAGAAAAAGATGGAGAAAAAGATAAAGATAAAATAGAGATGGCCTAATAACTCCAAATCGGGGTTGTTTTTTATTTTGTGCTTGCTACATTACGGACAATGGCAATCAAACTTCATTCTGCCGAAGTAGTCGGGTTAGATGGGAAAATAATTGACGTGGAAATTGATTTATCGCGCGGGCTTTTTAGTTTCGCGATAGTGGGTTTGGCCGATAAAGCAATCGCTGAATCCAAAGAAAGAGTTTCCGCGGCGATAAAAAGCCTGGGAGCCAAGCCGCCTAACCAAAAAAATCAGAGAGTAACGATTTCTCTGGCTCCGGCTGATTTAAAAAAGGAAGGCCCGGCTTTTGATTTGCCGATCGCGCTAGCCTATCTTTTGGCCTCCAAGCAGGCCAATTTTGAAACAAAAAATAAAATTTTTCTTGGCGAGCTCGCCTTGGACGGCGCCTTGCGCCCGATAAAAGGGTCGCTCGCGCTAGCCGAAGCCGCCAAGAAAAAAGGGTTTTCAGAAATATTTTTGCCAAAAGGAAACGGCGCCGAAGCGTCTTTAATTGACGGCGTAAAAGTTTTTGAAGCGTCTTCATTGGAAGAAGTTTTAAACCATCTGGAAAATAAAGTTTTAATAAAAGAATGCCCGCCGACAAAATTCATAAAATCGGAACTTTCTTTCACGACAGATTTTTCGGATATCCGCGGGCAGGAATCCGCCAAAAGGGGATTGGAAATCGCGGCAGCGGGCGCGCATAACGCTCTCATGATAGGACCACCGGGAACCGGAAAAACCATGCTAGCGCGCGCATTTTCCACGATTTTGCCCCCACTGTCGCGCGAAGAATCATTGGAAGTTACCAAAATACATTCCATCTCCGGCGCCTTGAAAGAAAATGAAATTTTAATAAGAGAGCGCCCTTTCAGAAATCCGCATCATACGTCTTCCTACGTATCTTTAGTGGGCGGAGGCAGTTATCCAAAGCCGGGTGAGATAACTTTGGCGCATAGAGGGGTTTTGTTTTTGGATGAATTCGCTGAATTTGAAAGGCGCGTGATTGAAGTTTTGCGCCAACCTCTGGAGGATAAAATGGTGACGGTGGCCCGCGCCAAAGCCACGCTGAATTTTCCGGCACAGATTATGCTGATTTTGGCAATGAACCCATGCCCATGCGGAAATTTGGGTTCAAATAAAACCTGCATCTGCCCGACTTCGGCCATCAACCGCTACCAAAGAAAAATTTCGGGACCAATTATAGACCGCATTGACCTTTGGCTCGGCGTTTATGGAATTGAACATAAAAAATTGGAGGATGACGCGCCCGGAACTAGAAGAGAAAAATCAGGTGAAATAAGAGAACGCGTTGAGCGAGCGCGAAATATACAAAATAAACGCTTTATCGGTTCAAAAATTTCAACAAATTCAGAAATGTCCGTGCGCGAGATTAAAAAATATTGCGCGCTGGACGACGAGTCAAAATCAATCCTCCAACAAGCTGCCGCGCGGCTTGATCTTTCTCCGCGATCCTACCACCGCGTCATCAAGCTCGCCCGCACCATCGCCGATTTGGAGGGCGAACGAAACATAAAAAAAGAGCACCTCCTTGAGGCGCTCCAGTACAGGCCGAAGTCGTTGGTTTAATCTACGCAAAATGAATTTTTTTGTAGCGGAAACTGGCCAGGATTCTCATTACAATTCTGAAAACAACAAAACCGAGTAATAAATAAAGCGCCTGTGTGGAAAAGTTCGCCGCGAACGCCGCAAACCCAAGCGCCACTAAAGCCTCAACGCCCTCAAACTTTAGCCATGTGTTGAAAAAAATCGTGTCGTTTGCAAAAAGCGTATATTCGCGGCGAATCCGCCACATCCAAATAAAGTCTACGGCTCTAAATAAAGCAAAAGCGACAAAAAAATATGTAATGCTTTTTTGAGCAGAGTAAATCAAAAGAAACATGGAAAAGAGCACTAAAATGTCGGCCAAAAGGCCAATTTCGGTTTTGGGAGGATATTTTTTGAGAGCCGGAACGTAATCAATCCAGTAGTCAACAGTGCTGAAGTACGCAAAAAAGAACGCGACATATTGCCACGGCTCAACCAAATTGGGCCACCACTGAAAACCAAGCCCCAAAATTATGGCTATCATTATATCTATAAATTTCAGCACAAATTGTTTCATTACTCTTAGTTTACCAAAAGCAATTCAAAACATAAAAAGCCCCCATATTTTGGAGGCCTTGCAATACAGGCCGAAGCAGCTGGTATAATAATTTGTTAAAATCAAAAGATGGAACAAGCGCCATTAGTATCTAAAGAAACATCGGCAAACCAAGGAGAGACCCTGGAAGTTCCGGTGTTAACCAAGCAAGAAAAAGAAGACATGCGGTGGACCACCGGGAAAAGTGGGTGGAATTTTTATTGGGCAAAAAAGCTCGCTGGTCAACCAGAAGTTTTTCCTAAAAATATCGTATTACTAGCTGATAAAATTTTGGGAAAGGAAAAAATTAGCGATGAAATGAATGTGGATTTCTGCAGGTTTGTTAACGCTAAATTGCACAAGCTTTATAAGGATTTTCCAGAGGAAGCAATTGAAATCAAGAAAGAAGAAAAGCCTTTAAAAGAAGAGGTTGTAAATTTTGATTCGTTTCTGGAAACAATAGAAAAAACGCAATTTCAAATACTAAATCAAAAACTCTTGCCGGCGGTAAGTTCGTCGGAAAAGCAAGAATTAGAAACCGATCCGAGTAAAAAGGGCGCTATAAAATGGTGGTTAAACCACCTGTTGCCCGAAACGGATATTGTGAGAGAGGACATCAAAACCGTGCTGGAACATTTTATCAATACTAAAAAAATGCCGGCTGGCGCAGAGCAGTCGGTTTTTGTTAAATATGTTAACCAACGAAAAAAGGTCTTAAAATTCAAAATTGCGAAGAGACTGGAAATGGCCCAGTTAAAAAATAATTTAAAACGCATAGACGCGCAAGAAGATTTGGATGAAAAAGAAAAGAAATTTAGAAGGGCGGTTTTTTATGACGGCGAAAATTTTTTTATAAAACAGGACGACGCAACACAAAAAATAACTTTGGGCGACATAATGGCCGATTATAGTTGGGGCGTTAAATACAATCCGGACATTTCCACGCCGCATAAGCTCTGGAGAAAAATAGGCAAAATGATCGCACTCAAAGAATCGCGCTCAAGAATTGAGCATATTTTTAATCACGAACTGAACGATTTAGAAAGCATTGGCTTGCCAACATCTTCTTGGTCCGTTAAGTTTTTAGAAAAACATCCTGGCGGTGGGCCGATAGCCGAACGAATGGCACAAACTCTAATTTCAAGAATTCAGTATAATTCTCCGGAACTTGGCATTAAAGTTGAGTCTTCCAACGCGCTGGAAGACATAGAACTAAAATATGATTTTAAAGTTACGCTACCGGAAAAAAAGCGCGGAGTTGCGATAGAAGGAGATGAACTGCCAAGAGAAGAATATATTAAAGAAAAAAGAAAATTGGGAATACAGTTTACTATTGACCCGAGGGAGGAAACGCGAAAAAAGAAAGAACGACAAATTGAGGAAGCAAAAAGTAAAATAGGCATAGAAAAATATAGAAACCTTATCAAAAAACCAGTGGACGATATAGTTTTGGTAACGGTTCCGCTTGAAATGTATAAAAAATATTTTCAAAAATGGCTGGAGGCAGGCAAGCCTTCGGGCGGCCCTGAACAATATTTAACTAAAGAAGAAAAACAAAAACTTGTAAGCGCTATAATTTCCGGACCAGCCACAACATAAAAAGCCCTCACATTCTGGAGGCCTTGCAATACAGGCCAAAACAGCTAATATAGGATTATGAAGTATTTAAACTTTTCAGTAGTAATAGAAGAAGATAAAAACGGGTTTTTTGCGTTTTGTCCGGAACTGCAAGGTTGTTACACGCAGGGCGAAACTTACGAAGAAGTGATAAGCAATATCAAAGACGCGATTAAACTGCATGTGCAAGACATAGAAGCAGATAATGAAATCTTGGAGCGGCCGAAATCAATAAGCTTATCTACCGTAGAAGTCGCGGTTTAATTTATGTCAGAAAAACTTCCGCGCGTTACTGCAAAAGAGATAATTGCCGTGTTAAAAAAACTCGGCTTTTATTTTTCCCGCCAAAGCGGTAGTCATAAAATTTATAAAAATGATACTGGTAAACGCACGACAATTCCTTCTCATGCCGGCAAAATATTGCACCCAAAGGTCTTAAAAAGCATTTTAAAAGATACCGAACTAACTACCAATGAATTCAAAAAGTTATTATAAACTCTCCCGCACCATCGCCGACTTGGAAGATTCGCGCAATATAAAAAGCCCCCATATTCTGGAGGCCTTGTATTTTTAATGTCAATAACCAATATTTTATTTTTTAAATAAAAAAACCCGCGAAATCAGGTTTTCCAGACAAACTTCGCGGGGATGGCTATGATAATAGCCTTTGACCAACTTTGGAATTGCGACGGCGCAACAGCAGTAAGAACCGGCTTTTTGCCCATTTGAGCCGTGATGTAATCCGGCTCAAGCGTTATTTTCTTCTTGCTGCCATCCGTTTCTACTTCGCCGTTTTTAATGACCAGTTCGTAGAAAGTATAGCCGGTTTTTGCTTCGCTATCCAAACTTTCTATAGGAAACCCTTGGCCAAACTTGCTTTCATCTAACTCAACGTCGGCTTTTATCCATTTTGTTTCTTCTTCAACTTGCCACATGACAGTTTCCTCCTTTTACAATTTTTTCTTTTTTTTCTCCGTTTTCATTATACTCTACAAAAGTAAAAAAGTCAAGTTTTTGCTTGGCTTGGCAAAGTGTTTCTATTTTTAGATTATCTACACTATATATTGGGAAAGGCGGCGCCTCTGACCTCAAAGTGAACATGGCAGCCGGATGAATTGCCGGTAGAGCCAACCGTTCCAATCATAAATCCTTGCGGCACGTATTGGCCGACTGAAACAAAAACCTGCGATAAGTGCGCGTAAACCGTTTGCGTACCGTTGGGGTGCGCAATCACAACATATTTTCCGTATCCTCCGTTCCATCCGTAATTTCTGGCAACAATCACTGTGCCGCTTGCCGACGCGTAAACCGGAGTTAAACAGGGGGCCGCAAAATCCTTGCCGTTAAACCCGTGAAGCCCCTGCGATATCCTTCCTCCGTTTATCGGCCGGATATAATATCCGGCATAAACGGGGCCGCCCGCGCCTCGCACCGCCGTGCCAGAATTTGTCAACGGTTCGCCTTCCCCGTTCGGAATAATTACGATCGTTCCGGCATCCGGCTCATAACCCGGAGGCCATCCGTTGAAAGCCAAAGTTTCATTGATGTCGCCTCCATATTTTTTGATAATTGCCGCAAGCGTCTCATCTTTAGCCACGGTGTGTTGGATGCTGTTAATAGGCAAAATTATTAAAACCTGCCCCGGCCTTATGACGGTTGAGGTTGTCAGGTTATTAGCCCAGCGGATGGTATTTACTGAAATGCCGCCGGACATTTTGGCAATGCCTGAAAGCGTATCGCCGTCTCGCACGGTGTATGTCGTAATCTGGTCAAGCTTATAGATTTCAAAATCGGCGACACTGCCCAATGGCCCGAGGACAGGAAGAATAGACGAATCCTCCACCAAATTAATCTGCGCGCCTCCAGTAGCCAGCTTCGGATCGGAAGTTGAAGGCGCTTTAAGTACGGGAACATTTTGAGAATTATACGAAGGCTCTTCGCCGCCCCCGCCATTGAAAAGATTGCCCAAAAATGTGGTTGCGTCTGCGAAAAAACCGGCGTGGGCGGTGCCCGCAAGGCTGAACCACAAAAAAGCCAGTAAAAAGAGGCTTAAGGCGGGCAGGAAAAACCCTTCTTTTCGTATCTTATTTAAAATGAGTTTAAAAGTTTAAAAGCTAATTAAAATGGAATTTTCGCCTTATTCTGCAACGATTTTTGCCCTTCATGCTTCAATCCCGACCTTATTTAAAGCTTAGCATTTTTGAGGCAAATAATCAATCCGATGTCCACAGGGTGTGGATTTGCTATGATACCCTCATGCCAATCTTGGAAATCTTAAATGACAGGCAAAAAGAAGCCGTTTTGGCGACGGAAGGGCCGGTGTTGGTAGTGGCCGGAGCCGGAGCCGGAAAAACCAGGGTGATTGCCGAACGAATTAAACATCTGGTTGAAAAAGGGACGGAACCGAGATTAATTCTCGCGGTGACCTTCACCAATAAGGCGGCCGGAGAGATGAGAGAAAGGATAAAAATAACCGGCCCGTTTATCGGAACTTTCCATGCTTTAGGGCTTTTGATAATACGCGAAAACGCGGAAAAAATCGGTGTCGCAAAAAATTTTACCATTTTAGACGAAGACGATTCCTTAAAATTATTCAAAGAGTGCCTCTCCGAGCTTCACATTGATCCCAAACAATTTGACCCCTCGCGAATGCGCGGCAATATTTCGCGCCTTAAAAATCAAATGATGACGGCGGACGAGTTTACGGATGACCTGCCTGACGGCAAGGCAGGCGGCGTTTTTTCTGAAATACTGGGAAAAGTTTGGCGGCTTTATGAAGAAAAAACCAAGAAACAGAATCTGCTGGATTTTGATGATCTTCTGTTAAAGCCCGCCTTGCTGCTTAGGCAAAATAAGGAAATCCTGCGAAGATACCAAACAAGATGGCTTTACCTTCATATAGATGAATATCAGGATACCAACGAAACCCAATATGAGCTCGGAAAACTGCTGGCCGCAGAACACAAAAATATTCTGGTGGTCGGCGACGTCGATCAGGCGATTTATTCCTGGAGAGGAGCGGATTTCAGAAACATATTAAATTTCCAAAAAGATTATCCGGAAGCCAAAATTATTTTTCTTGAAGAAAATTACCGCTCAACCGATATTATCTTGGAAGCGGCAAACGCTTTGATTTTACATAACAATTTCCGCATCCCCAAGAAACTTTGGACAAAGCGCGCGGGCGTTCACCAAATCCGCCTTTTTTTCGCCGAAGACGAAAAAAAAGAAGCGGAGATGACGGCGGAAGAAATAAATTTTTTGCGGAAAAATCTTTTCGCAAACAAAATCGCGGTTCTTTACCGCACCAACGCGCAGTCGCGGGCGCTTGAAGAAGTTTTTCTCTCAAAAAACATTCCCTACAAAATCACCGGCGGCGTGCGTTTTTACGCAAGGCGGGAAATAAAAGATTTAATAGCTTACCTGCGGCTTATTAAAAACCCAAAAGACGAACTAAGCTATAAAAGAATCGCCAATGTTCCTCCGCGCAAAAAAAAGAAAATAGATTTCGGCAAACTTATGGAAAATTCCCGCAAGGAAAGCGGCGGCATGGAGGCGCACGAACTTTTAAAAAAAATAATTAAAGAAATAGAATATAAGGATTATATTGATGATGGTACGGATAAAGGCATGGAAAGATGGCAAAATATAGAAGAGCTTTTGGGATTAGCAGAACAAATAAAAGACTTGGATAAATTTTTAGAGCATATTTCTCTTTTTGCCATAGATGATAAATACGACGCAGTGACGGAGAAAGTGAATTTAATGACAATGCATTCCGCGAAAGGACTGGAATTTGAGGCGGTTTTTGTGGTCGGAATGGAGGAAGGGCTTTGCCCGCACACGCTCTCTTTCGGACCGGAAGATTTGGAGGAGGAGCGCCGACTCTGCTACGTAGCCATAACCCGCGCGAAAACGCATCTTTACCTTACTTTAGCGGCTAGGCGCACGCTTTTCGGAGAAAAATCCGCCAATATGCCCTCGCGATTTTTGGCGGAAATTCCGGAACATTTAATGGTATATATTAATAGGCCGCAAGAAATTGAAGAAGATATTTATGTTGAATAAGCCGAAAAAATTTCTAGGCCAGCATTTTCTAAAAAATAAAAAAATTTTGGAAGAGATGGCGCGCGCGGCGGAGCTTTCAAAAAATGATGTTGTTTGGGAAGTTGGTCCAGGCACGGGAACGCTCACCGAAGTCTTGGTCCTCCGCGCCAAAAAAGTTATCGCCGTAGAAAAAGACCGCGAGCTGATTCCGTTGCTTCAAGAAAAATTTGGGGGCAGAAAAAATATCAAAATAATTTACGGGGATATTTTAAAATTTGATATGGCCGCTTTAAAATTAAAAAACTATAAAATTGTCGCCAATATCCCTTACTATATTACTTCCAGATTTTTAAGATTGTTCCTGTCCGAAACTAAGTTTCGGCCAAAGCTTATGGTTTTAATGGTCCAAAAAGAAGTCGCCGAAAGAATCTGCGCGAAGCCCCCGCGGATGAACTTGCTTGCCTTGTCCGTCCAAGCGTATGCCGAACCCGAAATAATCCGACGCGTTTCAAAAAATTTTTTTCGCCTCCGCCTAAAGTTGATTCGGCGATAATAAAAATTACACTTGGACACTCGGTGTCCAAGTCGGAGCAAATCCTCGCGTTGGCGAAGTTGGCCTTTCAGCAAAAACGTAAAATGCTCCGACGCTCTTTAAAACAATTTAAAATCCCGCAAAAGTATCAAAATAAACGCCCAGAGGAACTTTCGCTGAAAGATTGGGCGGATTTGCTGCAAAACGCGTAGGCCGGCAAATTACAAAAAACATCCGCAGATGCGGCTATCGGGATCCCAGATAGCCGGAAGATTCGGGCAGGCGTAATTTAAGCACCCGACTTGGATGTTGCAATTTTCTCCAGCGTGCCCGCAATCTTCCACGCGCCACCATCTCCGCCTCCAGAGGGCATAGCCGCAATTGCAACATTGTTCGGCCGGAGTCCTCTGCGAACCGCGTATAGAATTCGGAGACCCCTCACGATAACACTGCGGGGCCATTGTGTGGTTGGCTTGGGCCTTATTTACGATTTTAAAAAGCTCGCCGAACCACAAAGCCGAGATTTTCTCCGATTTCTGGCGGGCGAGTTCTTTTTGATATAAAGCTAAAAAATTAAAAGGCGGCGCAGATTTTAATCCGGATTTTTTCCGCGTCAGCTCTTCCCGCCAAAGCTTGGGCAAGGTTTCCCGATATATTTTTTTAAATTTTTCCGCCGACTCGGCAGTGTAAGGATTGGGTACCGAGTCGCCGTTCGAATCGCCGGTATCCAATTTCGTTAAAAATTCTCCTATTTTATCCTGCAATTTATTTGCCGAGTCGAAAGAGTCCAATGTAAACGTCTCGTTTTGCCCTAGAAACCCTTCCTGAATCATGAATTTATTGAAATCCGCCAAAATCTTCAAATAATCGGGCGGATATCCGAATTCAAAAAGCTCTTTTTCCGTAATCTTGGCTTCTCCGCCATTTTTAGGCGCCGGCGAGGCGGTTGGCTGTGGAGAGAACGAAATCCCGCCAAGGATCGGCGCGCGCGAAGACGCAATCGCCCTTAATGTGTCAAAAAACGCTTGAAACGGGTCGGCGGACGGCTCATCCAACACCACTTCCGTCTCTCCGCCGGCTACGGAACCGAAAAACGACGGCGGGGTGGTGACTAGGGGGCCGGAATCTATAGAGGACCCCTGTGGCGCTTGGCCTAGATTTATTTGAGCGCCGATTTCAACCCCGCTGCGAGAAGGCAAAATCGGCTCATTTTCTAAGCCGCGCCGCGAAAAATAGAAAAAAATAAGCCCAAAAGCGGCAAAAAGCGCTACTGCCAAAGTTATAAGTTTACGCTCATTCACCATTACATTATACACAACGCCGTTTGCGATTAAAAATGGTATAATGAGGAAGGTGTAAAAGGTTAAAAAATACGACTATTTTGACACATTTACCAAGCAAAAATTTCATAGCGCCGATCGGAGCCGCGCTCGTAATAATTTTCACGGGCTGGCTTGCTTTGCGTATCTGGAATACCCCCGCAAAAAATTCCGGCGAGCTCGCGCAAAGTGGAAAAAACACCGATTTTATTTCCGCTTACGACAACGCGGCGCGGGACACCGACAAAGATGGCCTTAAAGATTGGGAAGAAATGCTTTGGAAAACCAATCTAAGCAGCGCGGATACGGACGGCGACGGCACGCCTGACGGAGAAGAAATTAAGCTGGGGCGGGATCCGCTGGCTAAAGGACCCGGTGATCAGTTTAAAAAACTGGAGGAACTCGGCAAAAACACCGAATCCGAAGAGTTAAAAACGCTTACCGGACAACTTGCCGGTGAATTCGCCGTCAAATATTTCGCGGAGAAAATGACAAGGGGAAACATGACCATCTCCGAAACAACCAAAGCCAACATAGCAGGCTCTTTGGTTTCCAGCATAGAAAAAGCCGCGGCGGCCTACAACGGCGGCTTTGAAGAGAAGGACCTGGATATAAGCGAGACCGCCGACAGTAAAAAATATTTAAACGAACTGGGAACATTGATGTCAAAAAATTTCAAAAACATAAAAGGCTCGGAGCTGGACATTTTAAGCGCGATGTTGAACGACGAAAATTTCGCGCGCGCGAAAGAGCTTGAACCCTATCTGACCGCTTACCAAAAAACCGCGGGGACTCTTAAAAAAATGCCGGTACCGAAATCATACGCCGCGCTTCACCTTGAGGCGCTCAATATAATGCAAAATACCGCTTCAGCCGTTGAAAATATGAAAGGCGTTGCCGGCGACCCGGCACGGGCGCTAATCGGGCTGCGAATTTATATAAAAGAAGTGGTGCGCAGCCAAATCTTTTTAAAAAACTTAAAAGCGCAGATCAAAAACGATAGCATTAAATTTACAGATAATGACGGCGGCGCGTTTTTCGCGCAATATTTTTATGAAAATTAAATCATTTAAAATATTTTTGGTACTCCTTTTTTTCATGGCTTCGCCGGCTAAGGCGGATGTTCCGGTTTTTGACGCCACAACGCATCAGAAGCTGGATGAACTGATAAAAATGACTAAAAATATTCAAGATATGGACGCGAGCTTCTATCAAAAAAACATAGACCAAAACCCTCCGCCGGGCGTAACTCCGGCGCACGACGTGAGAAATGACCTAAACAAGCCCAAAACAAAGGATCCGCGGCCGGACGATTCCGTAAACAGCATCGCCATAAAAATGGCGAGAAAAACACTGGAAGACATGACCGGCAAATTCGTCAACCTAATCCGCACCGGCGGGCAGGGCGGAGGGCCGCTGTTTGTGACCAACTGGCAGGATTTTCTCTTGGACTCGGCCGATCAGGCAAGCGGTGTGTTTTTAAAAGAGCTTAATCTTACCCAGCTCTGCGAGCCGTTTGCGCCAAGATTGCGCCTCGTTCTTTCGCGAGGCAGACAATCGTTAAATGAGCGCTATCGTTGCACGATTTCCACGGTAATCGGCAATGTGCAAGGTTTTTTTAATGATTTTAACAATGGTGGCTGGCAAAGATGGGTTGAATTTACCATAGCGCCAAACAATCCATATACGACTTTTCTTGACTTACAGGCGGAAAAAGAGCGCCGCGAAGCCGCGGCCTCCGGCGCAAGCTTCAATGAAGCGCAAGCGGGAAGCGGATTTTTGAACATGAAAGAGTGCGAAGAAATCGCAATAGACGGCGACATTGGCTATGGCGATCCTGAAACAAAGACAGTGTGCGAAACCGTAAGCCCCGGCAAATGGTTGGAGCGGCGCCTTTCTGAATTTACAGACTCCGATATCACACAGCTTAATTTGGGAGACGATGTTGATGAAATACTTTTGGAATCTTTCAATCAGATCCTCACGACTTTGGTTTATGACACCGGCGGGCTTCTGGAATCCCAAACCGGCAGCGTGACAACAACTTCAGACACCTCTCCGCCAAGCGTTTCAATTACCAATCCAGCAAACGGTGATCTCGTTTCCGGATCAATATTGATTGCGGCAACGGCTTTTGACAACACCTCCGTGGCCGCCGTAAAATTTTTCGCTGATGGGGCAGAACTTATTCCCGAAGACAATCTGGTGCCATTTTCAAAATTATGGGATTCAACCGCGACGACCAGCGGGCAACATCAAATATCGGCGGAGGCGCGGGATCCGGCGGGAAACAAATCCTTAAAAAGCATTAACATCACGGTAGACAATATAAAACCGGCTGTTTCCATCACCGCGCCATCCGGAGGCTCCACCGTTTCAGGCATAATCGCGCTTTCAGCGACTTCTACGGACAATGCAGGAGTGGCAGGAGTACGGTTTTACATAGGAAACCAATGGGCCGGAGAAGAAGATGTTTTCGCGCCGTATTCTGTTTTTTGGAACACCGCGGATCGCCCAAATGGAACTTATCCGCTCTCCGCGCAAAGCCGGGACAAGGCTGGCAACTTTGGCACCTCAACGCCGATTAGCATTACAATTCAAAACTAAATGAATTTTGCCTTGCAACAAAAAATAAAAATCCCAATACTCTCAATAATTCTTTTGAGTTTGCTTATGAGTTTTGCCGTAGCGCCCATTGCGGCGCTGGCGGCAAACGCTCCGCCCACGCAAACCAATACCAAAACCGCCTTTGAGGATTCTGTTTTACAAAAGGGATCTATTGGTTTCTTAGGCAAGGGTCTCCTATGGGGCTTCAATGCCATAGTGGTTGCCATCGGATCGTTAGCTGCTGGCTTAGTTGATCTTGCCGGCAGCGTTTTTGACATCGCGTTGGAGTTTTCTTTTTCCACGCTAAGAGAAAATCAAATCATAAGAGCTGGCTGGACTATATCGCGCGACATAGCCAATATCTTTTTTGTATTATTTATTTTGATAATCGCGATCGCCACTATTTTGGGCGTCCAAAGCTACGGCGCGAAATCCCTGCTAGCCAAGCTGATAGTCGTAGCAATTTTGATAAACTTCAGCCTTGTAATTGGATATACCATCATTGATGCCACTAATATCTTGGGCTTGCAATTTTACGAAAAAATTGTGGACAAGGATTCTGCCAGGCCCGCATCGGTTTCGCAAAGAATTATCGCTGGAACCAAGCTTTCCAATGTGTTTAACGTAAACATGCCCGAAGACACAATAACAGGAGATTTAAAACAAATGGGAAAGGGGATCGCAATAACTCTTGGAGTGGCTGGCGCAGTAGCGGCGTGTTTATGGCTCGGGCCGGTTGTCGCGGCTGGCTGCGGCTGGAAGGCGTTTTGGATTGCGGTAGTCGGTGGAGGCGGGTTAGGATCTTTGGGTTGGGCGAAAATTACCGGCGATGATATAGGGAGCGCTGTACAGTTTTTCTTCCTGGCTGGCAGCATGGTCATATTCCTGGTTGCGGTGATGTTGGTTTTAGTCGCCGGAGCAATATTTGTCATAATGCGTTCCGTTATGCTGGTACTGCTTTTGGTTTTGGCGCCCATCGCGTTCGTTTCATATGTCCTGCCGATAGCCGAAAAAAAACTTTGGCAGCCGTGGTGGGAAACTTTTTTGAATCAAGCCTTTTTCTTGCCGGCGTTTATGTTTCTCTTATACATAAGTATAGGTTGGCTAAACCAAATCGGAAAAGATGTAACTTCTGGAATCTTGATGTATAATCCGCCGGCGGTTGCGGCGACGCTAACGGGCACGATAATGATTATTCTCGCTTTATTGCTTGCCAGAAAAATGGGAATTTATTTCGCGGATTCCGTTTTGGCTTACTCCACAATGGCAAAAAAGTGGGTCACCAGAGCGACAGGAGGAGTGGCTTTGAGAAATACGGTGGGGAGATTAGGAGGGTTAATGCAGCAAAGCCCGGCAATACAGAGTTCGGTTTTCGGCGCGCGGATGAGCAAAATAATGACAAAGGCCGGAGCCAGACTGCCCGGCGGGTCTTATGAAGATCTGCAGCGCGAAAAAGCCGAATCAACAATGAAAAAGGCCGACAGCGAATGGGCAAAAGATTTCATGGGGCTTGATACTCCCGGAAGAGTCGTGATGCTTAGCAAAATGAACGATAAACAAAAAGACGGATTGCGCGAAAATCTGAAAAAGATTTCGCCGGACGCGGGAGAGCAAATGTTCAATAACGCAATGCGGCTTCACTTCGGAGAAGCGGAGCTCGGCAAAGTGGATTTGGAAAGCTGGAAAAGAAGCGATCAGGCGGCCCAAAAAAATCTCATGCCTTATTCGCCTGAAGTCACCGAGCAAATTCTCCGCAGTTTTCCGGACGAAGACGCGCGCGCGAAATGGATGCTTGGCCTTACTGCGGAAAATAAAAATAAGGCTCAGGGCGTTATGGATACAAAATTCAATACCACAGAAAGAGCCAAATATAACAAAGCGGAGCGGAGGCAGGAGATGCGAGGCAAAGAATTGGCGGGTGGAGACGAATTCGACAAATTTATCAACACTCTTCCGGTTGATCAGGATTCAAATTATTTGGACTCCGCCGACGATCGCCAAAAACTCCTGTGGCTGGAGAGTGTAAATAAGATCGCGGATCCGGTTGCTCACGCCGCGAAACTTCAAAGATATCAGAATATTATTCAGACCAAATTGAGTCAGGAGGACCAAGATAAATTCTACCGCGAAACCTTGCGCCGCGCTTCTGTGCCGACCATTTTGTCTTACGTTCAAACCTTGCCGGACGCGGTTTCAAAAGAAAAAGTTATCGGATCGGTTTCGCCGGTCCAGCAAGCTCAATTGTGGATGTCTGACAGACCTATGCGAAAAATCGTTGGTACCGCGATCGGCAAACAACCGGCGGACACGCAAAAAGATTTCCATTCGGCTCTCGCCCGAGAAATTGATCGCAAAACGGCAGACGACATCGCGGATGTCTTCTCGGAACTGCACGAAGAAACTAAATCTGTTGTCATTCATGGCAATATTGACCGCAACATAGAAATTATCGCCAGCCTTGATAAAGCCGGGAAATCTGCTGATGTTAAAGAATTTGCAGATAACATTAAATCCGCCGGACTTACCACTCAATATGTAAAAAAACTGAACCCGGTGCAGAAAGTCCGATATATAGATAATGTTGACCTGGCTCATCCGGATTTCGTAGAAAAAGTCGGCGACGAAATCAAAAATACTTCCGCGAGAGATCTCACGGCAAAATTAAGCGCGGACATATTGGCAAACAAGCAGCTTAGGGAGGCGCTTCTTAAAAAAGGCAGCCTAACCCAGTTCGCGACTTTAGCGGCCGATACGCCGAATAAACAGGCTATCGTAAAAGAAATGCTTACGACGGACGACGCAGGCAACGCGCTGTCTCCCGGAGCTATTCTTAATAACATCAAAACCAAAAACAAAGAACTGGGAGAGCAAATAGAAGCTCTTAGGAAAAGACAGGCGCAAAGCCTTATACCGGTGGTGCGCGAATTTTTAGCGGCTATTTTCGGAGAAAAATGATGGCAAACCAAATCAACAAAACAAACATAATGGAAAAATTCCGTGATCTACCGGAGGACTTGCAAAAAGCCGTGTTTTCGCCGGACACCGCCGATACGATATTGGCAGTAGGGAAAAAGGCCGGCATCGCGATAGATAAAATCGGAGAGCTGGCGGACGAGACCGGCTTAGTGATGCTTGGACTTACTCCGCCAGGCGAATTTATCAAAAACTTGGCGCGGAGATTGAATGTGGATCCGGAAAAAGCCAAATCAATCGCCGAAGAAATCAACCAACAAATTTTCCAGCCCGTAAGAGAGTCGCTGAAAAAAGTGCATGGGTTGGGGGCACCACCCACCGAAAAGCCTTCGGCTATTCAGGCGAGCGGAGCTCCAAAAGCTGAGCTCCGAAAGCCTCTCCCGACGCGGGATATCGTCCCGCCGGAACTTAAAACACCGGAGTTGCCTCCTCCGGCACCGCCAGAAACAACTCCTAAAACTCCATCAACCACCTCACCCCCGAAAAGAGATGCTATGTTGATCCCGCCGATATTCGCCAAAAACATCCCTTCCGTTGAAAAAGATGCTCTTGAAGCAGACTTAGAAAAAAAATTATCCGAGGCAAGGCCTCCGCAAAATAATTATCAAAAAAGCGCCGATCCTTATAGAGAGCAAATTGAACCATAATGCAATTTCAAGTTCCACAATTTATAGATATAGAAGATAAAATTTTTGGGCCGCTCACGGCCAAGCAATTTTTCTATATTTTAGGCGGAGGCGCTTTGATTTTCCTAATGTACGTGTTTTTACAGCTTTGGCTGGTCATTTTTTTGGGTCTTCCGGTGGTCGCGTTTTCAGCGGCGCTAGCTTTTTTTAAAATCAACGGCCAGCCTTTTATCAAAATAGTGGGAAGCGCGCTTACCTTCGCGTCATCCAGCCGCCTTTATTTATGGAAGAGAGTTCCTCCCCGCTCCTCGAAACCAGGTTTTGAATCTGAAAAAAAACCTGGTTTCTTCCCGCCGGGCGGGACACCGCGCCTTACAGAAAGCAAACTACAAGACTTGGCGTGGTCGTTGGATATTCAGAAAAAATTAAAAAGATAAATTTATGGCAACCGCGCTTTCATCCCAAAAAATAATGCAAATAGAAGAAATCCGCGACGGGGTTTTGATTTTAAAAGACGGAGGGTTAAGGGCCTTACTGATGGCCTCTTCGCTTAACTTCGCGTTAAAAAGCGCGGATGAGCAAATCGCCATCATCATGCAATATCAAAATTTTTTAAATTCGCTGGATTTCCCGGTGCAGTTTTTCATCCAGTCCAGGAAATTAAATATCGAACCCTACATAGATTCCCTAAAAGAAGCCGAAAAAAAACAGACCAACGAGCTTTTAAGAATCCAGATAACGGAATATATAGAATTCGTCCGCACGTTCGTCCGAGCCGCCAGCATTGTCACAAAAAATTTCTATATAGTGATTCCTTTCTCGCCGCAAGTGCTTGCCTCCACTAAAGAAGGCTTTGCGAATATGATAGCCGGGCTTATGGGAAAGGGCGGGGCAAGAATAAAAACGATGCCGAAAGAAAAATTTGAAGAATATAAAGTTCAGCTTTGGCAAAGAGCCGATACAGTCGCTCAAGGCCTCGTGAGGGCCGGGGTAAGAGCCGTGCCATTAAACACCGAGGAGCTCATTGAACTTTTTTACGGGCTTTATAACCCTGGAGAATTAGAAAAAGGTAAACCACCGGCTTATGGCGCTGTTTGATTTTCTAAAAATAAAATCTAAAAAGGCGGAAGAAATAACGCCGGTTTTTCCGGAAGAAATTTATCGCGCGGGAGTTTTAGAGCTAAAAGACATAATCGCTCCCTCCGCGCTTGAAATTACGGCGAATCATTTAAGGTTGGGGGAGAAGCTTACGAGAACACTTTTTGTTTTCGCGCTTCCCAGATTTTTGGCCGCCAATTGGTTCGCGCCGATTATAAATCTGGACAAAGTTTTCGATATTTCCATATTTATACATCCGGTAGACACCTCAACCGTGCTCCGAAAACTGCAAAGAAAGGTGGCCGAGGTCCAGTCGCAAATAACAATGCGCCAGGAAAAAGGATTGGTGAGGGATCCCATTTTGGATACGGCTTTCAGAGACCTGGAAGATCTCCGCGACAAGCTCCAGCAAGCGCAAGAAAGGCTTTTTAATTTCGGGCTCTATCTTACAATTTACGGCAACACACTTGAGGAATTGGACAAGGTGGAAGCGGAAATAAAATCAATGCTGGAGTCCCGCCTAGTTTATGCCAAGCCCGCGCTTTTTCAGCAAAAAGAAGGGTTAGATTCCGTGCTGCCTATGGGCACGGACGTGCTCGCGATAAATAATTATTTGAACTCATCTCCGGCCTCCAGCGTTTTCCCGTTTGTTTCTTTTGACCTCACTTCCAATAAAGGCATTCTTTACGGAATAAATTCGCATAACAATTCTTTAGTGCTTTTCGACAGGTTCAGTCTGGAAAATTATAATTCCGTTATTTTTGCCAAAGCCGGCGCCGGAAAATCCTACGCGACCAAATTGGAAATTTTGAGATCTCTAATGTTTGACGCGGACATAATAGTTATTGATCCGGAGCGCGAGTATGAATATCTGGCCGAGGCGGTGGGCGGAAGATATTTTAATATTTCTCTCACCTCGCACCACCATATTAACCCCTTTGACCTGCCTACCCCCAGAGAAGATGAGTCGCCCACGGATGTTTTAAGATCTCATATCATAAACTTGGTCGGGCTTTTTAGAATAATGCTGGGAGGGCTTACGCCGGAAGAAGATTCAATAATTGACCGCGCGATCTCCGAAACCTATGCTTCCAGAGACATTACGCCTGAATCCGACTTCAGCAAAGCCATACCTCCGATACTTTCCGATTTTGAGCTGGTCTTGGCAAACATGGAGGGAGCAGAGTCCTTA
>CAYIFM010000004.1:0-18840 GCA_964362705.1 uncultured Candidatus Saccharibacteria bacterium
TGGGTGTCGGACACCCAAGTGGGGGCAATATTCATCTAATTGGCAATATGGGGATCCCGATGCTGGATGAACTGCCGAAACTCAATAAAAATTCGATCTCAATTTTGGAACTTTCCAGCTTTCAATTGCAGGATATGGATACCTCTCCGCATATAGCGGTGGTTTTGGATATCTCCCCGGATCATTTGAATTATCATAAGAGTTTTAGATAATATTTAAATGCAAAGGCGCAGTTGGTTGAAAATCAGTTGTCTCGATCGCCAATGGTTTTTTACTTTCCCGACAACAAATATTCAAAACAAATCGCTCAAAAAAGCCGAGGTAAAAAAATCGCCGTTTTATCTGACCCAAATTTAATTTTAAAAATACCAGGATTTCATAATTTAAAGAACGCCTCTTGCGCCGCCGCTGTCGCGCGGTCGTTAAAAGTACCCGAAAGAATTATCAAGCGAGTTGCAAAACATTTTAAGGGCCTTCCGCACCGCTTGGAATTTGTGCGAAAAGTCAGTGGCGTAAAGTACTATAATGATTCCGCTTCTACCAATCCCGCAGCAACCATCGCGGCTTTGGCGGCGTTTAGCGAGCCGAAGATATTGATTGCCGGAGGGGCCGGAAAAGATTTAAGTTACAAGCCGCTCGCGGAGGCGCTTAAAAAATCAAAGATGCGCGCGCTAATTCTTTTTGGCCGCGACAAATACAAAATTAAAAAAAGCGTCGGAGCGGTAAAGTCTATAATTTTGGCGAATGGTTTAAAGTCAGCAGTAGCGATTGCCAAAAGAAAGGCGAAGACCGGAGACGCGGTTATTTTCTCTCCGGCGGCGGCTTCTTTTGATATGTTTAAAAATTACGCTCTGCGCGGAGAATTTTTTAAAAAACTAGTCCGCGCGATTTGATTTTTTTGGGCTTCTTTGCTAATTTGTTTTTAGATAAGGTGGGCGAATGAAACCGGCTTGGTGCTACCTAAACGGCAATTGGTTTATGCACGTTGATTTACGGAAAGACCTCGCGCTTTGGCGCGGAATCAGCACTTTTGAAGCAATGGAAGCGCGCGGCGAAATTATTTTCCATTGGGAGGATCATTTTAAGCGGCTTTTAAAATCTTGCGGGAGGAGCTACATACCGACTGAAGATTTACCCGAAGCGGGGGATTTGCTTAAACAAATCCAAAAAAATCTGCGCTTTTTCGGGCATTCGGAATCCGTAGTTAAAATCCTTGTTTCTCGCGGAGATTCGGCAAACCACTGGGAACCTTCCGAAAAAGCCAAGCTTTTTATTGATGTGTTCCCTTTAAATAAAATCAAAAAACCGCCTTTTAAATTGACAGCTCTTACCGCCCTGCGTTCTTTCCCCGAAGCTAAATTAAGCGGTCTTTATCAGCAGGCATGGATTTTGCGCGAGGATGCCAAAAAAATGGGATTTGACGATTTTCTTTTTTGGGATCCGGAGTATGGCATAACCGAGTCTTGCCTAGCCAATGTTTTTTTTGTAACCAAAAGCGGCGGCCTCACGACTCCGGGAAGCTGTATTCTTTACGGAGTAACACGCCATATAATTCTCGATTTAGCGAACAAAGAAAAGCTGTTTGATTTTATAGACGACAAAAGCTGGATCCATTTCGCCGCGCTGGACGGCTTCAATGAAGCCTTTTTAACCTCAACTACTCTAGGAGCGGCGCCGATTGAACTCATCGATGGCCGCAGATTCAAAACGCCGCCCAAGAATAGTTATACAAAAAAAATTCAGCGGCTTTTCGCTGAATATAGGGAAAGCTATTATAAAGAACGCGGAGCTTAACAAACCCGCGTTTTTTCTTTATTATTCTTTTATGCCAAAGCTTTTTGTTGTAGCCACCCCAATAGGCAATTTAAACGATATCACCTTTCGTGCGATAGAGACTTTAAAATCCGTTGATTTTATTTTGGCGGAAGACACTCGCGTGGCTAAAAAATTGCTGGCGCATCTCGGGGTTTCCAAGCCGACTTTTTCGTTTAGAGAGCACACGTCCGCTAAAGCTTTGGAAAAAATCACATATTTTTTAAAAAAAGCACATTCGGCCGCTTTAGTGACCGATGCCGGAACGCCCGGCGTGTCCGATCCGGGCCAGCGCCTCATAAAAGCCGTGAAAGATTTTATGGAAATTGTTCCTATCCCCGGACCATCGGCTCTCGCCGCCATTGTTTCAGCGAGCGATATCGATTTGGGCCAATTCATTTTTACAGGTTTCCCTCCCCATAAAAAAGGGAGGCAGAAGTTTTTTAAACAAATTAACGATTACAAATTGCCAATAATATTATTTGAGTCGCCTCATAGGATCCAGAAAACGCTGTCAGAGCTCGAAAAATATTGCGGCGACAGATACGTGAATATCGGCAGGGAGCTCACCAAAATATACGAAGAAATTTTCCGCGGGACTTTATCGGAAGCGCAAAAACATTTTACGGATGAGCGCCGGCGCGGCGAATTTGTTATTGTGGTAGATTTAAATTAATGCACAGGTTTTATTTCCCATATCAATTAGACAAGGAAATCATTATGGTCAAAGACCGCGCCGTGGTCCACCAGATGCGCGATGTTTTAAGGTTGCGCCGCGGCGACAAAGTGAGTTTTTTTAACGATAAGCCGGAATACATCGGATATGATTTTATAGGAGAAGTTAAAAATATAGAATCCGGCTTGGTGAATTTTATGTTTCGCGAAAAAATTGAAAACAGAAATGAGTCTTCAAAAAAACTGATTTTATACCAATCGCTTATTAAAAAAGACAAGTTTGAATGGGTTTTGGGAAAGGCGACGGAGGTCGGAGTTTCGGAGATTATACCGGTAATGTCCGCCAGGTCAGAAAAGAAAAGCATCAATATGGAGCGATGCGACGTGATTTTAAAAGAAGCCGCCGAGCAGTCCGGCCGAGCAGTAATCCCAAAATTGCACGCGGTTCTTTTTTTTGATCTGGCGGTGAGCCGCGCTGAATCTTCCGGAGCTAAAACTTACTTCGCGTCCGTTTCCGAAAAAGACAATATGGCGCGCGGCGCAGGCGACAGGCAAATAAATCTTTTTGTGGGCCCCGAAGGCGGCTGGGAGGAGCGGGAAATATTTTCCGCCCAGCGCGCCAATTTTGAAGCCATATCTCTGGGCCGCCTTACCCTCCGTTCCGAAACCGCCGCAGTTGTGGCTTCATACACACTACTTTGGGGATAACTTTATTCACAGCATCTTATTTGGTATTTTATTTTCTTGATTTTATTCAATATCCTATTCTATCTATTTACAATGATCGTTGTATTAAGATAGTATAGAAATAATGCCAAAACATAAACCTATTTATTTTTCTGACCCAAAAATATCAAGTGAAGTTAAAAATCGTGTTAAGATATTTATTTCAAAACATCCCATTGCCTCTTCTCCTTTAAAAGCGGTTCTTGCGATAGCCATTTTGGGCGGAGCGCTAACATTAACTGCCGCAGTACCGGGCGCGGCTATTCTTATTGGCAAAAGTATGGTTAGAGCCAAGAAAGATAAAAAAGAGCGGTATCAAAAACTTTGGGCAAGATTTTATGCTTTAAGAAAACGCAATGTGTTTGAGTGTATAGGGGAGTCTCCAGACGGAGGATTGATTTATAGATTTACGAAAAACGGCCGTAATCTGACTAAAAAATTATTACTTGAAACATTGGATATAACCTCGCCGACGAGGTGGAATAAAAAATGGCGAGTCGTGATTTTTGACGTTCCGGAAAAATTTAAAAAAGCCAGATATGCTTTGTGGAACCAGTTAAAAAGTTTGGGTTTTTATCAACTTCAGAAGAGCGTATGGGTTCATCCTTTTCCTTGCGAACGCGAGATTAAGTTTTTATGCGATATATTTAATATCCGGCCATTTGTTGAGATTTTTACGACCGATGATTTAAATAATGGAAAAGTTTTATATCATTTTAAAGATATTTTGCGTAAGCATGTATAGTATCTATTTTCAACGATCGTTAATTATAGATAGTATAGGGTTTTATAGAATTTTTGATAAAAAATAAAAAAAGCGGGTATTGGATTTGTTCCTCACCGCTTTATAGCACATCAGTTTAGTTTTTTAAGTATCTTTTTCAGCGCTTTAACCTCAAGCTCGTATTCTCTCAGCACTTTTATTGAGGGCTGTAGTTCGCGGGGCTTATTGACCGTATCTTCATGAGTAGTCATACAGCCTTCCGGATCAGTGCACCGATCGTAATGACCGGAGTAAAGCCGCAAGCCATGTCGAGTTAAAGATAGCCGCTCCCATGACCCGCCAATTTCTGCTGGCAATGGGTATTGTCTCCGTAAATCCAGCTCTATTTTTGGCAATAAATCTTTTGATTTTTTTACCAACAACTTCAGAATCCTAAGCGCTTCTTTTTCTTGCTGGACAGTTATATTCATGGTTTTTACCTCCTCTGGTTCGAGAATAGCATATCATTAAATCTTTGTCAACGCTTGCATTGTTTTTGTTATCTGCTAGCATTTTATTAAAGCCGTAGAGTGCAGGCCCGGATACTATAAGTCCTGCGGAGGTTTCGAAAACGGCTTTTAGGTCGCTTTTTTATTTATACGGAGCAAAAAAATATGCCAGTCACAAGAAAACAAAAAGAAGAAGCGGTTAAAAAACTCAAAGAGAAATTGGGCGCTTCCAATTTTGTCGCGTTTTTGAATTTTCACGGCTTGAGCGTGGCGAAGGGAACGGAACTTAGAAAGGCTTTAAGGAAAGCCGGGGCTGATTATTTGGTTTCCAAAAAAACCCTCTTGGGAGTGGCCGCGAAAGACGCGGGCTTGGAATTAGACAAGAAAACTCTGGAAGGGGAGATCGGGGCGGTTTTTGCCGAAGGAGAAGACGAAGCGCTGGCGTCTTCGAAAGAAGTCGCGACTTTTGCCAGAAAAAATAAAGATATGTTAAAGATTATCGGAGGATTTTGGCAAAAAACATGGATTGACGCGAATGAAATTAAAAGACTGGCGGCAATTCCTTCCAGAGAAGTTTTGCTGACCCAATTAGCGTTTATGCTGTCGCAGCCTATGGCCAGCTTCGCCAGAGTTTTAAATGAAGTCAGTAAAAAACAAAAATAAACGGTCGATTCGTATATTAGTAAAAATTAGTAATTAGTAATGTAATATGGCAGACTTAGAAAAAATAGTAGAAGAAGTTTCCAAGCTTACGGCTTTGGAGCTTTCCGATTTGGTCAAAAAGATTGAAGAGAAATTTGGCGTGTCAGCCGCAATGCCGATTATGGCTGCTTCAGGCACCGCCGGAGGAGAAGAGGCTGCGGAGGAAAAATCCACCTTCAATGTTGAGCTGAAATCCGCTGGAGGCACGAAGATCGCGGTAATCAAGGTTTTAAGGGAGGCCTTGGGCATGGGCTTGGCCGACGCCAAAGCTATGGCTGACGCGGCGCCAAAAATCATAAAAGAAGGAATGGACAAGGCCGCCGCCGAAGAGCTTAAGGCCAAGCTTGAAGCCGCCGGCGCGACGGTGGAGTTGAAATAATTTCAAAAACTAAAACCGGATGAATATCCTGGAAAAACTTTTCGGGTCGGGAGCAAGAGTCAAGCTCTTGAGGTTTTTCATATTGTCGCCGGAAAAAGTTTTTGCGTCGAAAGAGGCGGCAAGGCTTTTACGCACTTCCTCCGGCGCGGTATCAAAAGAAATCAGATTCCTTAAATCCGTCGGATTTCTAAAACAAACAACGCGAATAGATGAGTTTGCCAGAAAATCAAAAAAGCGCCAAAAGATTTTAAAAAAGCGCGTGAAGGGTTTCGCGCTATCGCAGACCTTTCCGTATCTTTTAGCCTTGAGAAATTTACTTGTGAACGCCTCGCCGGTTTCGCGCGAAAAAATGCTTAAATTTTTCAAAAACAAGGGCAAAATCAAGCTCTTGGTTTTGGGCGGCGTTTTCAGCAACGATTTCGCCGTGGACGCGCTGGACTCTGTTGGCCGACTGGATCTTTTGATAGTCGGGGCATTAAAGCGCGGGGCGGTAGAGCGGTTCATTAAAAAGGTTGAAGCGGATATTGGCAAAGAGCTCAATTGGACGCTTCTTTCTGCTCCAGAATTTGACCACAGGCTTTCTATGCACGATAAGCTCCTCCGCGACCTTTTGGATTTCCCCCACGAGTTTTTAATAAATAAATTGGGGGTAGAATAAACTCAGGGCGCATAGTTTAGCGGCAAAACGTTCCGTTCACATCGGAAAGACTCTAGGTTCGATTCCTAGTGCGCCCAAAGTCGTTTTTGTCTTTATCCACAACCTAATCCCAAATTAGGCCATTTCATGTTAAAATTAAGCTAAGAGCTGGAAAATAAGCCCAGAGGTCGATAAAATTTAGGCTTATTTAGGCTTATATCAACAAGGACTTCTCGAGGGTTCTGGTTGAGTTAGACAGGTTAGAATTAAAAAATAAATTATTAAAACCATATGTTAGTACAAACGTGGACCGAAGTTTTGGCGTTATCTTTTCAAGAGCTTTGGGGTGGAGTGGTGGCTTTCGTCCCTCAATTGATTGTGGCGCTTATAGTGTTCATTATCGGCTGGATTATTGCTGTCGCGCTAGGCAAGGTTGTTGAGCAAATTATAAAAGCCATCAAGGTGGATATGGCGCTTCGAAGTTTGGGCGTGGAAGAGGCAGTAGCCCGCGCTGGCATGAAATTGGATTCAGGCGCTTTTATCGGAGGCTTGGTCAGATGGTTTTTTATCCTGGTTTTCCTATTCGCGGCCATTGATGTTTTGGGTCTTACGCAGGTAACCGAATTTTTGCGCTCAGTCGTTTTGACCTACGTACCGCAAGTAATTGTCGCTTCCCTTATTTTGGTAGCGGCCGCGCTTTTGGCCGAAGTTACTGAAAACGTTGTTGAAGGATCGGCTCGCGCCGCGCAGCTTCCCTCCGCCGGGTTTTTAGGCGGAATCGCCAAGTGGGCTATCTGGATTTTCGCGCTTTTGGCGGCTCTCTATCAATTAGGGATTGCCGGACCATTGGTGCAAACGCTTTTCACGGCTTTCGTGGCTATGCTTGCTTTGGCCGGAGGCTTGGCCTTTGGTTTGGGTGGAAAAGACATGGCTGCGAGGTATTTAGACAGGCTTCGCTCGGACATCTCCAACGGACGCTAAATTCTTGTATTCAAAGAACAAAAACTCGTCCCGCCTACCGACGGACGAGTTTTTGTTTTTCGCTCTTGCATTATTTTAGATTATCGCTACTATGTATTTAGATTTGAAAAATTGGAGGGCAAGATGGATAAAAACGGAAACGGCGGACAAAACCCGAAAGTTGGGTTGATTTCCAGGATTGACTACGGATCGCAAGGTTACAGGCGCGCGATTGTTGAAAGCGTGTTTAAGATTACTGAACGAGAGCGGACAGATTTTAATATTTTGAACGGCGGCATAATCTCACGCGATTTTCCAAAAGATATTGATAATCTGGTGAAAATGCAGTTAGAGCGCGAAAAAGACAAGAAAGTAAAATTTAAACACCTTCAAAGCTTAACATCTAAAAAACGGCGCGACGCAAGAAAAAAAGAATTGCTTGAAAGATATTTAAAACAAGCCGCAAAAGAATTATCAAAAGCAATTCCGGTGCTTAAGATGCCAGATCCGGAAAATTCCAATAAAGAAAAATCTGTTGATCTCTTCATTACAACCAGCCCTGCCTTCGACGGCGAATACGGAGAAAGGCTAGCGCATTATTTGGCGGAATTGAGGCCGGATGTGCGCGTATGGGGACATGGCGGCGATCGTTTCCCGGTTAAATATGTTGATAAGGTCATGTGGGCATTAGCTCCGCAAAAAGCCGTTTGGATGAGGGGCGATTATTACAGCACGGCCGTTGAGCGTGTGATTAAGGATAAAATCAAGCAAACTACGCAGAAGTCTCCGGATCTCTATGTGGTGGGTTGTTTTGGATCAAGCATCAATAAACCGCAAGGCGAATTGGAGTATCAATATATTTCTCTCCCCAATGCCTCTCGCATCGAGGAAACCAGAGTCAGTGAAAACCAAATTGGCGTAAGAATCATAGAATTTCCGTTGGACGGGGGCCCCTACCTCGTAAAGACTTACAGCCTGAAAGACGTAGTTGCGAAGGAATTGAGCTTTATTGTTCCTCCGCCTCGCGCCACGCAAAACCAAAAAAAGATTATTGACGTGATTAAGGCGAGCGGTTCGGCAACTCCCGGGACGCTTAAATATGTCTTGGATTTGCCCGCAGATCAGATCATGCGCGAACTTGAATCTTTGCAAAAAAAGAAAACTCTTCGGAAAAGAGGAGAAAACTGGCCTGGCATCGGAGAGGTTTCGGGAAAAAAATACTATTTTGATTTGGAATGGATCAAGCATAATCTCAAATATAATCTACCAAATGGACATTACAACGAAGACAAAATAGCGGTTTCCGGTTGCATCCATTCCGGTTCCGTAGAAAGCGATACGGATTTCTTGCTCAATGATTTTCCAAAAATAATCTCGAAGCATAACATGGATATTTGGGTTGATTCCGGAGATATCACCGAAGGATTAAAGCATGGCTTGGATAGAAAACAAGAAGTATTGCCCGGCATGAACAATAATACTATCCAAGAGCTTTTCGCCGCTCACTGCAGAGGCTCCGTTATCCTAAATGTGTTTAAAGACAGGTTTTCCAAGCATATTGCCACCGAAGAAAAGGAAAAGAATGGCATTGCTGGATTGATAGAAAAATCGTTAATGAAATATTATTATCGCACTGGTAACCACGATACTTGGATTGCGGAGGATGGGCACATACCACTGGCGGTTTTTCATCAAGAATTAAACGAGCTTCTTACACAAGAAATCGAAAAGTTTTTGTCTTTACAGAAAGTTGCCAACAGCAATGTTCGAAGTATAGTCAAAAACCATATAGTGCAGACAAAATTTTTTACTCTCCCATCCGGCCTAAAAGTATCAATGCAGCATCCGTATATGGCCAGAGCGAAGACAACGTCTATTAGACCACAAGAAATGTTGCATTATGGGAAGCGGCATGGCTGTCAAGTCGCAATTGGCGCGAACTTCCATGTTTCTGAGTGCGTAGAAGAATGGGACATGAATTTGGGTCAATGTGTTTCTATGGAAATCGGCACGATGAAGCATGGCTCCGATTTTGAACGCAACAAGATGAAGCTGGTTGACCAAGGAGTTGGTTATTTGAGAGTGTTGTCAAATGATCAGCGTGTTTTTATGACTGAAAACGCATTTTATGGAGGCGCGAGAAAGGCTCCTGTGAATAATTTGGATTTAGTGAATGAATATATACAGAAATTGGGTTTAGCCCCTTTGCCAGATTTCAGCGCATAAAACAAGCTCCGATTAAACGGGGCTTTTTTTCTTTTTATCCCCTCCTTTACAAGGAGGGGTAGGGGAGGTATCTTGGATGAAGATGATCAGGGGACAATAATGGAATGCGTTTTTTGCGACAGGAATCAGTTTGAGGAAAGGCTTTGCGGAGAGACAAAAGATTTTTGGATAATCGCGACTTTGGGGCAAATAACTGACGGCGGATATACCTTGTTGGTGCCTAAGAGGCATGTGGAGTGCTTGGGGGCAATGACTGAATCTGAAATAGCATTGATGGTTTTGGTTAAAGATACTATCGAAATAGCTTTAGCGAAAGAATACGGAATTGGGGCCGAGATCGTTTTTGAACACGGCATTGTTGGTCAAACCATAAAACATGCTCATTTACATTTAATGCCAGCAAGCTGCAATATTTCCAACAAAATCGTAACTGATTTTTTGTATCAAGATCTCACGATTTTACCAATACCAACCGCTTTTAATCTCCTGAAAAAACTTTATTGCTTGAGAAAGGAACCATATTTACTATGGAGAGATGGTACAAGTTTAAGAACCAAAGTATTGTGGAATCCACCGGCGCCGCTGCAGTATTTAAGGACAGTTGTCGCCGAAGCCGTTGGCCGTCCCGAGCGCGCAAACTGGCGCAATATGGATCCGGAATTGGATAGGAAATTGTGGTCAGAGACAGTCAAGAGATTAAAACCCTACTTTAAATAAGAGGGTTTTTCTATGTTAAAATTTATTTATGGCTTTGGCGGATGATTTAATCAAAAAGGGCGTGCTGAAAAATCCGAGGCTTGTGGAGGCTTTCCGCGCCGTGGACAGGAAAAACTTCGTGCCGAAAGAATTTGAAGATTACGCGTATATTGACGAGCCGCTTTCAATAGGTGAGGGGCAGACGATTTCACAGCCGTGGACAGTGGCTTTTATGCTGGAACTTTTGGACCCGAAGCCCGGCGAAAATATTATGGAAATCGGTTACGGTTCCGGCTGGCAGACGGCGCTTTTAGCGCGTACCGGCGCTAATGTCTATGCGATTGAGCGAGTGCCGAAGCTATGCGAGTTGGGGCGGAAGAACGTATTGAAATCTTATGAGGTTCAACCTCGTAATATCCAGTTTTTCTGCCAAGACGGAACCTTGGGGCTTCCGGATGCGGCGAAGAAAATAGGTGGTTTTGATAAAATAATAGCTGCCGCCTCCGGCAGAAAATTGCCTAGTTCCTGGAAAAATCAGCTTAAAACAGGCGGCAAAATAGTCGCGCCAATCGGCGATAGCATTTTTGAATTTATAAAAAAAAGCGAAGCCAAGCTGAGCTCGATCGAACACCGCGGCTTCGCTTTTGTCCCGCTGATTTCCGATAAGAAATTCAATGGAAGAAAATAAAAATTATTTAAATAAGTATTTAATTTTAGCGCTCGCCGCGGCCGCGCTCGTCTTGTTTTATGTTTTTGTCAAACTTCCCGAATTTGCCGGGAGAAAAAACAGAGAGCTCGCCGAAGCCAGGGAAATTGTTGTCACCATTCCCGAAGGCTACAATGTCCGCCAAATAGGAGAAACATTTGAAAAATTGGGCATTTTCTCCAAAGAAGATTTTCTTAAAATCGCCCAAAAAGAAGAGGGCTACCTTTTTCCGGATACTTACCGTTTTTATAAAAACGCAAAGTCGGAAGATGTCATTTCAAAAATGAAGGAAAATTTTAATAAAAAAATCATGCCGGAAATTTTGGAAGAAATCAAAAAACAAAATAAAACTCTTAAAGAAGTTATTATTATGGCCTCGCTTCTGGAAGAAGAAGTAAGCGCCGCGGAAGATCGCAAATTGGTTTCCGGCATTTTATGGAAACGGCTCGATTTCGGCATGGGGTTGAACGTGGATGCCGCGTTGACATATGTTTTAGGAAAAACAAGCCACGAACTTACAGCGGAGGATCTAAAGCTTGACTCCGAGTACAATACTTACCGCTATCGAGGGCTGCCTCCGTGGCCGATTTCTAATCCGGGACTGGACGCGATTTTGGCGGCTTTGAGGCCATCACCCTCGCCATATCTTTATTATTTGACCGGTAAAGACGGACGGACATATTACGCCAAAACCCTGGAAGAGCACGCGCTTAACAAATTTAAGTATTTGAGATAAGGTTGTTTTAGAGTATCGGTGTTTGATTATGTTGTTTTCCGTGCTAGCTATCTTTTTGGGCTTGCTTTTATCAAATTCAAATCCGGCCACCGGCCCGCTCGAGGAAGTGAAGGGTACCGTTGAAGCGCTTCGCAGTATTGTAAATGATCCTGTTTTGAAGGGCGAATCTCGCAAAAAAGAAAAACAGGGGCGCATAAGAGCGCTTATTTTGGAAAGAATGGATCTGGCGGAAATGGCTAGGCGCTCTTTGGGGAGGAATTGGAGAAATATTTCTGATAAGGAGCGCGCGGAATATCTGGATGTGTTCGCCAAATATATTGAGATTTTTTACCGCGAACGCGTTTTTAATTCAGCCGAATTTATCGGGATGGTCGAAATTAAATATCTGAAAGAAACGATTGACGGCGCATTTGCCGAAGTCAACACGGAAGTGCGCGCTGGCGGCGATAAGATTTCGGTAGTTTATAAGTTGCATCTTGTGAATGGTCATTGGAAAGCGTATGACATTGTGATTGAAAATATCAGCATAGTTTCCAATCTGCGCTCCCAGTTCGATCGCATTATAGGCCAAGAATCATTTTCTGAACTTTTGAAAAAGCTTCGCGGAAAAATAGAGGCACTAGACAAATGAAGGTTTTTGTTTGCGACGCGGGCGAATTCGGGACTGCGATGGCGGTTGTGGCGGCGAAGGCAGGCAATGAAGTCACTTTGCTTATCCGGCAATATGATCAAAATCAGAAGGACCTTCTTTATAATTTGAAGAACGGGACTCAGCAAACAAACTATCTTTATTTGCCGACAGCGGCGCTACCGCCGATGGAATTTACGGATAATTTTGAATCAGCCAAGGTTGCCGACGCGATTTTTCTGGCCGTACCCGCCAAATATATTGGGGAAGCGTTCTTAAAAATTAAAGAGTGTTTGGAGGCCAATCCCAAAGCCATATTGGTTTTGCTTTCAAAGGGATTTGATAGTTTCGGCGACGTGCCTTGGGGCGTAAAATTGCATAATAATCTGAAACTTTCCGGGCATAAGAATTTCGCTGTAATCTCCGGTCCAACTTTCGCGAAAGAGATTGTAAGGCCTTATCAAACGCACTTTGTTTCTTGCGCCAGCAAAAACATCGGCGTTATCCGAAAACTTAAGGCGTTATTTAAAAACCCCGATTTGTATTTGGTAGGCACAACCGATGTGATTGGCGTAAGCTTGGGAGGCTGCCTCAAAAACGCTTACGCGATAGGCTACGGGATTTTAGATAAACTTGCCGGCCAAAAAATATCGTTTGAATATATTTGGCTGGCTTTGGATGAAATGAAAGCGTTTTTAGATTTCGCCGGAGCTTGCACAAAAACGCTTCATTCGCCGGCTATAGAGAACGATTTTTACGTGACTTCGCGAGGAGAATCCAGAAACAGAAAATTCGGCGCGTTTCTCGCGGAATATCATAGCAAAGACGAGATCGCGGATTACCTCGCGGGGCGCACCGTTGAAGGCTACGAATCCATGAAGACGCTGTGGAAGATTGCCAATGAAAATAAATTAGACGCTCCGCTGCTTTACGGCATTCACTCCATATGCGAATACGGCGCGAGCCCGGATACTTTTACGCAGTGCTTTAAACGCGTTAAGGCCTAGTCTTATTGACAGGCCTTTTATTATTGCTATATTGAATCTTAATGTTAATGATTAGATTTCAACGGGTTGGGCGGAAAAATGACGCCAATTTTCGCTTAGTGGCAACGGATTCCCGAAGAGCCGCCAAAAGCGGGGCTTATTTGGAAATGCTTGGATTTTATAACCCAAAGAATAAAAAAATGGATATAAAAGCCGATAGATTGGAATATTGGCTTTCCAAGGGCGCGAAAATGTCGGAATCGGCCAAAAGTCTTGCAAAAAAGGCAGGCATTGACAAAAAGTTATAAAAGAGTACAATGGACATATAATCCAGAAAAGGTCGGATTTCGGTATTTATCAGCTAATCTAAATGAACGACAATGGCAAGAGCATCTAGTTCTAGTTTCGGTGACCAAGAGTTTTTGGAGCATGTTGTCAAAGCGCTTGTAGACAACCCGGACGCCGTTGAGGTGACCAGGAAGGTTGATGAGATGGGCGTACTTCTTTCCGTGAAAGTGGATAAAGAAGACGTTGGCAAGCTCATCGGGCGTCTAGGCAATACTGCAAAAGCCATCAGGACGCTGCTTCGCGTAGTCGGCATAAAAAACCGCGCGCGGGTGAACCTCAAAATTGAGGAGCCGGAAGGTTCCACTCACGTGAGGGCAGGCGACCGAGGCGTTGACTCGATGGTTGACGACCTTAAGTTATAATTTTTGCGAAAGCGAAAAAAGAAAATCCCTCTCCGCCAGTTGGCGGATGAGGGATTTTCTATTTCGAAGCTGATAAAATAGATTTACTTGACTTAGCAATCCGATTGCTAAGTGAGATCCAATAAGGCATAATCTCCATAATGAGAAAATTTAAGTTTACCAACGGAGAATTTTATCATATATACAACAGGGGCGTTGATAAAAGAGCGGTATTCATGGATCAATATGACTTCGATAGATTTTTGCAATGCATGCAAGAATTTAACTCAATAAAACCCATAGGTAGTATATTTGAGAATTCTTTTAGAAAAGAAACGCTTAGCAATCGGATTGCTAAGTTGGTAGATATAGTTTGTTATTGTCTAAATATTAATCATTATCATATGATTTTGCGTCAGCGCGCCAATAATGGGATTAGCGAATTTATGCGACGAATAGGAACTGGTTTTACGCAACATTTTAATTTTAAACAAAAGAGAACCGGGGCTCTTTTCCAGGGTAAATTTAAAGCAAAACATATTGATTCCAACGAATATCTATTACATCTAAGCGCGTATGCCAATCTCAATAACGAAGCCCATAAAATAATGAATGATAAAAAATTTAGATCAAGTTGGAATGAATTCGCCTCCGTATCTATTAAAGATAAATATCAAATATGCGACTCCAGAATTATTATTAAGCAATTTGCCAATCCGAGCGAATATAAAGAATTCGCCAGAAGTTCTTTGAATGATATTGTGGAGCGAAAGCATTTATTTAAGGAAATGGAGAATCTGCTGTGCGAATAATATTTCACTTAGCAATCCGATTGCTAAGTGGTTTGATTTAAGAAAAAACGCGGGTTACGCGTCTTTATTTTTTGTATCTGCGATTAATTTTTTGAGCTCATTGAACCAAGAAAGCGACATCGCCAACCACAGAAAAGAGATTAAGGCCATTGCAACCCGATCGAGTATTGGAACCGGAGGCGTTCGCAGTAAAATCCAGCCCCAGGACATAATAAATATTGCAATTCCGCCCAAACTGATAGGCGAGCTCAAGATCAAGCAAAACCACCGTTTTCCTATCGACGGCTTGTATCCATCTTCTAGCTTGTCCATAAGTTTCCTGCATGGCTAGACTCTAGTTTAGACTTAGCATATACTATTTTATATGTCAAGCATTCGGTTCGATATCATCACGATTTTTCCGAAAGTTTTTGAAGACTACTTTAATGAGTCCATTTTGGAGCGCGCGCAGAAAAAAAGGCTCGTAAAAATTAAAATTTGGGACTTGCGGAAATTTTTACGCGGCAAGGAGCGTGTTGACGACCGTCCTTACGGCGGCGGCCCGGGAATGGTTTTGAAGATTGAACCGCTTGCGAACTGCGTTCGCAAGCTCTTGGGTAAGGCGAGCAAATCTAAAACATTAGTTATTTTGCTTTCAGCCTCCGGAAAACAATTTGACTCCAAAATGGCCGGTGATTTTGTCAAAAAATATCACCGCGTCATTTTTATCGCCGGCCACTACGAAGGAGTAGACGAACGCATGAAATCCGTAATTAAAAATTTAAAGTTAGAAGTTAAAAGTTTATCCATCGGTCCCTATGTTTTAACCGGCGGAGAGTTGCCAGCCATGGTTATGATTGATGCTATAACCCGCCACATCCCGGGCGTTTTGGGGAAAACCGAATCGCTTGAAGAAAAACGCTACGGCGTCGGCGTGCCGGCCTACACAAGGCCTGAGGTTTTCAAGTTTGGGAGTAAAAAGTATAGAGTCCCGCCGGTATTGCTGTCCGGTAATCACGCGAAAATAGATAAGTGGCGAAAAACTACTTGCATTGCGAATAGATATGGTGTATACTCCTCTTATTGTCTTTAGTAGGGAAGGTCTGCCTACGAAGCATAGTTTATTAGGTTAGTTTAAGTTAGATGGCAAAAAAGTTATACGTAGGGAGTCTTTCCTACAACACCACTGACGACAGCTTAAAATCCGCCTTTGAACAGGTGGGGGCCGTCACGTCAGCCAGCGTGGTCATGGACCGCATGACCGGCCGCTCCAGAGGCTTCGGCTTTGTGGAGATGTCTTCTGATGATGAGGCCGAGAAAGCCATTGCGACGTGGAATGGCAAGGAGTTGGATGGCAGGAGGATCACGGTGAATGAAGCTAGGCCGATGGAATCTCGTCCGCGCACACCAAGGAGATAAGCTCAAACGCTACGTTTGTAGTTATCCACACCCCCCGACATATATCGGGGGGTGTGTGCTTTATAATGAAGATATTATGTGGAAACAATGGGTTAACGGGGTTTTGGGCATTTGGATCGTGCTTTTGCCTTACTTGGGCTTTACGTCCGACATTCACACATGGCTTATGGTTATCACCGGTATTGTTATCGCGGTGCTAGCCTTTTGGTCTGCCTCTGAAAGTAAGAGTGTCGCGATGTAAATTCAATGGCTCGATTTGATTTTGCGATTATCGGCGGCGGCGTCTCCGGGACGACTGCCGCCGAGGCTTTAAGAGAACGCGACGCGCATGCCTCCATCGCGATTTTTGAAGACGAACCGTATCCTTTGTATTCCCGCGTTTTGATACCGAAATACTTGAAAGGGGATGCCGCGCGCGAAACGCTTTTTTTAAGAAAGACTGAAAATTACGCCGAAAAAAATATAGCGTTTTATCCCGGCGCCGAGATAGTGAGGATTGATCCCTCGCATCACGAATTTCAAACAGGCGATGAAATTTTTTCTTACAAAAAACTTTTGATATCGGCCGGCGGCCGTCCTCGGCCCTGGACAGCCGATGCCCCTTCCGGAGCGCGCCTTTTAAGAATGCATACTTTAGACGACGCGGACGCGATAAAAAAAACCATATCTGAAGCGCCGTGCGGCACGGCGCTTGTTATAGGCGAAGGATTTATCGCGATGGAATTTATTGAAATTTTTTTAAAAAACGGATTTTCAACGCACGTAATCGCCAACGGAGATTATTTCGGAGAAAAAAAATTGGGAAAATTGGGAGGGGATTTGTTTGAGGAAAATTTAAAAAGGCACGGCGTCGAAGTTCATAAAAACACGAAGCCAGCGTCAATCAAGGCCTGTGTTGTCGGAGTCGGTGTAGGAATTGAACGAAATTTAAGCGCCTTTAGTGGTTTGGAAGTGAGCGCCGGCATTTTGACGGATGAGTTTTTAGCCGCTTCCCAGCCCGATATTTACGCCTCCGGAGACATAGCCGAATTTTTTGACGTTATTTTGAAAAAAAGGAGAGCGGCGGGCAATTGGACCAGCGCTTTTTTGCAGGGGCAGGCGGCGGCCCGCAATATGCTCGGCGGGCAGGTTGCTTTTAAAAATGTGGCAACGTACAATATATCTAATCTCGGACTTCGTTTTAGTTTTTTGGGTGATGTTGAAGAATATGACGATACGCTGGAATCAAGTGATGGGGCGAGCTTATTAAGGCTTCTTTTTAGGGGCGATCAGCTTTCCGGCGCCGCGCTTATAAATCGGTTCCAAGATAAAACATTAATAGCCGAGCTTATAGAAAATGGCGCGCATAAAAACGAAATTAAGCAAAAATTTTCACTTTAAGGCCGGCATGGTGTTGGCCGGAGCGCTAGTTTTAGGAGGCGCTTCTTGGTCTATGACGCAAATTTATGGGTCTGTCTCCGACGGGCTTTTGAGAACAACGCCGGCGGTAGTGGAAGAAGCGCCTAAACCGAAACACGTAAAAACTCCGGAGGCGGTGAAGGCGATTTACATGTCAAGTTGGGTGGCCGGCACGAAAGAGTGGCGGGCGGAACTGGTTGAATTTGTAAAAAAATCCGAGCTCAACAGCATCGTAATTGACGTGAAAGATTATACCGGGCGGGTATCTTTTGACACTGAAAATCAAAAAATAAAGGAAACTGGATCCGAAGAGGTAAGGGTGAAAGACATGAAAGATTTTGTGGAAACTTTGCATGATGCCGGCATTTACGCAATCGCCCGCGTCACAGTTTTTCAAGACCCATATTACTCAAAAAAACATTTGGATCAGGCGGTGCAAAAAAAGAATGGAACGATATGGAAAGACAAAAAAGGGCTTTCGTATTTGGATCCGGGAGCGCGCGAGTTTTGGAACTATATAATAGAAATCGCCAAGGCGTCCGAGGCAGCGGGGTTTGACGAGCTCAATTTTGATTATATCCGTTTTCCTTCGGATGGGAACATGAGGGATATCGCATATCCTATTTCCAAAAATAGAAATAAGGTGGAAGCGCTTACTGAATTTTTTGCTTATTTAAATAATGCCTTAAGCGATCTCCCCGTCCCAATCTCGGCAGATGTTTTTGGGATGACTACTACAAATTACGACGATTTGAATATCGGGCAGGTTTTAGAAAGTATTGCGCCGTATTTTGATTATATAGCACCCATGGTTTATCCGTCGCACTATCCGCCGACTTTTCAAGGCTATAAAAATCCCGCCGCGCATCCTTACGAGATTGTGTATTTCGCGATGAGCAAAGCGGTTTTGCGCCTTTCCGCGCCGACATCAACTCCCTCCAAGCTCCGCCCGTGGCTCCAGGATTTTGATTTGGGAATAAATTACGGCGCCGCTGAAGTGGAAGCGCAAAAAAAGGCGGTTTATGATTCCGGCCTCACGTCTTGGATGATCTGGGACGCCGGGAATAAATATACAAGGGAGGCGTATTAAGCATTGACTGAATTATTCGGTGAAGGTTATGCTGTGAACATGGCGCATGATTTAGCACTGGAAAAATTGAAAGAAATTATCAAACGCGATGTTTTTATAATAAAAGACCGCGCCAAAATTGTAGCTCCCAACGGAGATGAAAGCTCATGGCTTTTCGATTTCAGAAACATTTTATTGAAGCCGGAGCCATTGGATCTGATCGCCGAACTTTTTTGGAAGCAATTTGAGAGCAAATATCCATTTCAAGTAGGGGGGCAGGAATCTGCCGCGATCCCTTTGGTCGCTGCGATTGTTATGAAAAGCAAGCAAAAAGACAAACCGGTGAACGGTTTTTTTATAAGAAAATCACGCAAAAAAGACGGCTTGCAAAGA
>CAYIFM010000005.1:0-18433 GCA_964362705.1 uncultured Candidatus Saccharibacteria bacterium
TAAGAACGGGGAGGGTTGGCCAGGGCCCGTAAAAAGATTGAAGATGTTAAAATGAATTACAAAGATATTTTAGATCTTCCGGACACAGTTTAGCCGATATAAAAAAGCCTTTTCACAAAGGCTTTTCGCTTTTATATTTGTCCAGATTTGCCTCAAATTCATGCAACCGTTTCCAGATTGATCTCAGTTTTGTTATCCGAGTCCAGTTTTGCATTATAAAAGAAAACCCACCGTGTACTTTAAAGAAAACGTTTTCTACTTGATTAAGCACTCCCAGAGTAATAAGCCCGCTGAATAACCCGGGCGCCATTAGCAACGCCGGAATAATGCCTATTACAATATCGTATCCCTCCAGCCAGAGGTCGAAATATCCGTAATGCAGAAATAAGCGGCGATAATTAAATCTGACATCTTGAAATAATGCAAAAAGCGTTTCCGGAGCGGCGTGCTCTGTTCTGTTATCCTCGCCCAAAACCAATTCTTTTCGAAATGCCGCTTCCACTCTTTGATTATTATATTCCAGGCCTGGGAGTTTTATACCTACTAACCACGAAGCCGCTGTTCCCCCGACGCTTGCCCAAATTGCCAACAACACCAGTGGTTCTAAAGTATGCGCGGAAATTGAATAAAGCGAGATGACAGCCACAACACCCAACACCCACTTACTAAGCTTAAATTCAAACCCCTTTAGACTCAAGATTATTCCAAAAACAGTTGCGCACAAGACGCCGATCACGGCTCCGGTAATGGATAAGGGAATATGGTTGGTAATATAGCCAATAACATTTTTATCAAGGCCGGTTTTGCTTAAGTTCCATAAAATCGGCATAAAAGTTATCAGCACTATGATGTTCCGGATGGCCCGCAGGCCGAGCGATTCCAGGATTTCCGCGAATTCTTTGGCGTCTTCCTGTACGCGCTGGGATTCACCCTCAATTTTCTCAGTCGCGCTTTTTAACCGCGGAATATAATCGTGCGTCATAGCTTCCCGCCAATCAAATGCGTACATTCGCGCAAACCAATTTATGATCGTGGCTAAAAGCACGTAAATCACGGCTAGCCACGCCCATTCCATCAAAAGCGCCCGAAATTCTGCTAATCCTGAAGCGCCGCGCTGGATAGCTTCCTGCAACAAGTCGCCGTATCTGCCCCACCAATCATTGAAAAGCACCGAAAGGCCTACTTGGAAAATTAACGATCCTAGTAGCAAAAGTCCTCCGCCGTAAGCCGACAAAGCCCACTTTCGTGACCAGAAAAATGCTTTGATCATTTGGAAAGTTGCTCTTTACTTAAGCTATGGTATATTGTGAAGATAGTCAATATGATTTTTGTCGTCACACCAACTTATAATGAAAAAGACAATCTCAAAGAGCTGGTTGAGAGGGTTTTCGCGCTGGGCATTCCAGATTTAAAAATGGTGGTTGTGGACGACAATTCTCCCGATGGAACGGCGGAGCTGGCGGAAGAGTTCGCAAAAAAATATCCCGTGAGAGTAATAAGGCGCGAACGGAAAATGGGCTTGGGAACCGCTTATGCCGCGGCTTTTCAAGAAATTTCCAAAGAAAAACCTGATTTTGTAATTCAAATGGACGCGGATCTTTCTCATGATCCGAAAGTTATACCGGCGCTTTTAGAAAAAATAAAAAATCATGATGTGGTTTTGGGATCCAGATACATTGCAGGTGGGGGAATTGAAAATTGGGATTTTACGCGGCAACTCGTAAGCCGATTCGGCAATATTTACGCCAAAACAGTTTTGGCCCTGCCTTACCAAGACCTCACCGGCGGATTTAAATGTTGGAGAGGCGAGGCGTTGCAAAATTTAGATTTCAAAAATTTAAGTTCCACCGGATACAATTTTCAGATAGAAACCACTTACGCGGCGCACAAAAATGGACACAAAATATGCGAAATTCCCATAACTTTTACCGAGCGCAAATTTGGCCAGTCCAAATTTAATTTCCCCATAATGCTGGAGGCTTTTTGGAAAGTGTTGATGTTGAGATTAAGGCGCTAGTTTGCGCGTAAGAATATAGTATCGGTTGTCTAAAATTTCCACATTATATTTTCCGGAGTTGGCGTATTTTTGGATATGGGTCTGGAAGGTTTCCGGGTTGGGAAAACCGAAATAATCGGCGCCGTCAATCAGAATAATGTCCGATTCCAAAATCGGTTCATATCCCAACATATAAATTTTTTCTCTTTGCGAAAGGTGCGGGACAATTTGGGTGTGCGCGGTAACAGACGCGTTTTTTGGCACGCGCTCAAGCATTTTTTGAAAAGCTTCCGTGCGCTCGTTTTTTTTGAAAAGTTCGGTTGGAAAATTAAAGGGGCTGATTGGAGAGCGGATTAAAAGAGAAATGGCTGAAATTATGATAAGAATCTGACTAATTTTTTTGCGGGTTTTGAGCGTTTCGCTCAACCCTGAGCCCAGAACGCTGGTCGGGGCGAGGAAAGCAAAAAGGTTAGGCAGATTCTTGAATCCGTAAATCGTCGCGATAAAAATTCCTGCAATCAGAGCCGAATCATATTGGTAGGCTCCGGCAAATTGCGGAGCGTAATTGGTAAGCAGGTTTTGGGCGAGCCCAGGGACAAGCAAAATCCATTCTCTAGGAGCAAGCAGCGGCAGAAAAGCTACCGGCAAAAAAAGCCAGAAAAGATAAACAAATTTTTGCCACTGGACAATCGTGCTGATAAAAAGAGACGGATGGATAAAGAAATTTTTCGCGATTTCTGAAAAACTGCCTCCCAGCTGTGCATATCTATCTAATCTCAAAAGCCCCCCGCCGTAGGCGGGCATTATGAGTTTGGTGGCGAGAAGAAAATAAAGAATAGAAAGTAGAAAAATCGCAGTGCCGGTTTTCCATTCTTTTTTACATATTAAATAAATCCCAAAAAACGCAACAACCAAAACCGCGTCTTCTTGGATGCTCGCGGCCAGTATTAAAAATAACGACATCCACCACCATTTCTTTGTTTCATAAAAATAAAACGCGGCCAAAAACGCCGGCACCAAAAAAGCGATCGGATGAAAATCAAACCAATTAACCCAATGGAGCGACGGGTAAAGAAGGTAGGTGATTGCGACGAGGCGCGACCTCGTCAAAAGGTATAACGGCCAAGCTCCTAAAGCTAGCGCTAAGGTTTGCAAAATAAGCAAAAAATACGGGCTTGGGAAAGCCATATATCCCGGTGCGAGCAAAAACAAAATCGGGCTCATGTGCACGGCGAAATGATTTTTAACGAATTCCAAAGTTGTACTCATGCCGTTGCCTTGCGAGATATTCCACATAATCTGATCAAAAATCCCTAAATCCCATGCTTGGGTTTGGAAATTATAATGCCGGAGCGACGTTACCGCGCCGAAAACCAAAATATAAATAAGGATTGCCACCCAAACCCATTTCATTGCTATAATAGTAACCAAATGAAGCGTTATTGGCTATTTGCCATATTATTATTAGCCGCCGCTTTGCGGCTTTACGGGTTAGACAGAGGAGACACGGTAAACGACGAAGTTTTCTATGCTTTTCGCGGTTTGGGTTGGATTGATTATGACAGGGCGGAGACGCAAAGGACTCCTTTGGAATGGTGGGATTCGCGCGCCACGGGCGGCCAGACTTCTATTCCTTGGTGGACCAAGCTTTCTTTTCATGACCATCCGCCGTTGGTTTTCGCGGTCCAAAATGTTTTTATGCGTATCTTCGGGGACAGCACTTTCGCGGAAAGGCTGCCATCCGCGCTTTTGGGGATTGCTACAGTTTATTTGGTTTATTTGATTGGACTGCTTTTATTTTCAGAATTTGCCGGTCTTGCCGCGGCCGCTTTTTTGGCCGTTACTTTAAATAATATTTATATTTCAAGAGTCGGGATGCAGGAGGCGTATGTCATATTTTTTATGCTTTCGGCATCATATTTATTTTTGAAAGCAGTAAAAAACGATAATTATCTAATCTGGACCGGCGTTGCGCTAGGTTTCGGTTTTCTTACGAAATACAACGCCTTTATTTTGGTCCCGATTTTTTTGGTTTATCTGGCAATTTATAAACGCGATTATTTTTTGAATAAAAAATTGTGGCTTGGAGCTCTGATTGCGTTTTTAATTTTCAGCCCTGTGATAATTTATAACATTATGATGTATCGGGCTGTCGGGCATTTTGATTTCCAAATTTCGTACGTTCTCGGCCAAGATCGCCCCGAGTGGCCATCTCAACCCGGCAAAGAAATTGGCACGCTTGCTGATCGGCTGAAAAACTTTATCCCGAGGCTGATCGCGACGAATTCGTGGATGTTTTTAGGGTTATTCGCGGTATCACTGATTTTTCTCCGCAATTCGTTTTTGTTTTTAACTTTTGGCTTTTTGGTTTTGCTTTTGATGCTTATCGGCCCTTCTTACCGATTTCTCACAATGCTCACCCCGTGGATGGCGTTGAGTGTTGGTAGGGCCGCCGATCATCGCCTTTTCGCTTTCCTCGCTTGGCTCGGGGTGGCGCAACGCCAAACCCGCTCAAAGGCAATACTCGGCGGCTTAATGTTCGCAATTCTCCTTTTCGAATTTTTTTACTCTTATAACAATCAAATTGCGTATTACCCAAAAGGATCCCAGCCTTGGCTTAGCTCTAAAGTAAGGTACGAAAACTATAATTGGGGGTATAACGAGCTGGAGGATTATTTAAATAAAGAGTTTTTGAGCAAGATGCCCGCCTTAACTTTTGTAAATCGCTATCAATTTTTAGACGATCTGCAGGATAGGGCTTTGAAAAAAGCGCGCGCGAAAAAACTTGAACCCTACCCGGCGCTTTTGGTTTACTACGGAAATATTGATGAAGGGCCGAAGCTCTGGATTTTGGAAAAACTCCATATTTACCATGGCTGGCCGATCATCGCCTTTGATACTTACGAGCAATTTTTGCTGGATGAAGGGAGGGATTATTACAAAAAATCCGGCTTTAAAGATTATTATTTTATAGAAGCGGCAAACAGCGTTGCGCCGCCGGAGTTTAGAAAAATTATTGAGAAAACCGAGCCCGTGTTGATAAAAAATCCCCGAGGTGATATTGTGTTTAAAGTTTATAAGTTTGAAAATTGGTGAAATCCAAATTTAAGATTTTGCAGGACGAAGTGGTTTACGACGGGAAATTCATCCGAACGATAAAAAGGCATTTTTTGGACCGTGCAGGGCACAAAATTGTCTGGGAAATGGTTGAGAGAAAAACGCATGGCAAAAGGATTGTGGCGATTGCCGCCATAACTCCCGAACGAGAAATTATTTTGGAAAAATGCTTCAGAGTGCCCTTGAAAGATTACGTGATTGAGCTTCCGGCGGGACTTATGGATAAAAAAGGAGAGTCTGAAGAGGATGCCATAAAGCGAGAGCTTTTGGAAGAAACCGGGTACGCAGTGCCAAAAGTTGAGCTTCTGACAGCGGGCCCGTTTAACAGCGGCCTCACCAACGACGAGCTGGCAATTTATTTTGGCATAAATGCCAAACAAGTATCGGAACCCAAACCGGAATGTTCCGAGGATATAGAGATAATTAAGGTGCCTATCGACAAACTTTTAGGCTTCATTAAAAAAGCCCAAAAAAGCGGCGTAAAAGTTGACCTCAAACTCACCGCAATCCTGCCTTTTTTGGGGCTTGACACCCCCTTGACATTTAAACACGAGGGTGTATAATGGAGAAGGTTTCAAAATTTCAAGGAAAGGAGGTAACAGCTATGATGGGAACACTGGTTTTGGTGGGAATCGTGGCGGTTATTGCTGCTGTTTTAGGCGCGTTGCTAACGCGCACCTCAAAACGGTTCGGACTCAAGGAAGCCGAATCCGCGCAGGGGTATATCGGCGATAGCCGCGAGTCTGCCAATGCGGTTATGGGCGTTGTAGTGGGCGTCCTCGGTTACGAGAATCGAGTTTCCGAAGACGTCGATGCGGCTCTTGCGGAGCTTGACAAGGAAGCTCACGAGCGCGAGCAGGCCGAGAAGACCTACGAAGAGCAGATCCGGGCTTTGGAAGCCCAGATCGAGGCATTGAAAGTTCAGGCCGATACGGACACCGCGCGAGTTACGGAAATCCGCGCGACCGCGAAGCTGTTCTCCTAAGCGGAGAACATAAACGCCGAAAAGGGAGGACAACGTGCCTCCCTTTTTTATTTTTTATAAAGTTTACGCTTTGTTATATACTCGGCGATTTCGGGATGAATGTAGGGGATTGCGGAGTAGCCTTTTTTGATGAGGTTGCGGACGAGGGTGCTGGAAATATTTAGCCAGATTATATCTTTATCCACTAATTTTATATTTGGAGGCATTTTTGGAGGAACTTTCGTGCCGGGCCTTCTTATGGCCAAAAAGTTGGCTGACGACCAAAGTTCTTTTCCTTCTACCCATTTGTCGCGGATATTCCACAGAAGCTCGGAGCCGATTAAAAAATAAAATCTGTTTTTCGGATATCGTTTTTCCAGCTCCGATTTTGTGGCGTACGTCGTAGTAAGCCCAGGCCTATTAAGTTCCAGCATTGAAATTTTAATTGGACTTTTTGATTTCGCAAAAAATTCTTTAATCATGATTTTGAGCATCGCCACGCGATCTTTGCCGGATACGCCGATACGCTTATCCAATCTTTCGGAGGACGGCATTATCCAAATTTCATCGCACTTGAAATTTCGAAGCACCGCCTCCATCGCTATGGCATGCCCGATATGCGGGGGATTGAACGACCCGCCGTAGACGACTACCCGCCTCACCGGCGGGCGAGTTTTTTTGTTTGACATTTTAAAATATTTATGATAATCTCATTTTAGAGTTAGTTAAAAAGTTTGTAAATGGGGGACAAAAAATGAAAAAACGGAATACGGAAGCTGTTATTATGGCCGCCGAAGATTCATGCTACTTCGCGGATTTGATCGCCAGAAAATTGAAGATAGAAGGTTTTGACATAATCCGCAAGCAATTCGGCGACGGAGAGCAATACTATAGATTGGATTTTGATGACAAAGATTTAAGGCAAGAAACGCTTGCTGGGAAAAACGTTATTTACGTGGCTTCTGCCCACAGCGACAAAAATCTTCTGGATCTATATAGAGTTGGCTGTGCTCTCGCGGTTGGGTTCGGTACCAGAAAACGAGTTTTCGCGATTCCATTTTTGGGCTATTCAACGATGGAGCGGGCCAAAAAACCCGGCGAAATTGTGGTGGCGAAATCCAACGCCAGAATGCTTTCATATATGCCCAAAAGCGAAAGCAACTCTTTTTTGATGATGGACTTGCACGCTTCAGGGATTTTGCATTATTTCGAGGGGCCCTGCTACAGAAGCGAGGTTTCAGCCGAAGAAATTTTAAGCAAAGAGATAGAAAATCTTATTAAGCGCGAGATCTGCGGAGACAATTTTGTGTTCGGCTCGGCGGATTTGGGAAGACCGAAGTTGATTGAATATTTTGCCAGAAGGTTTTCCGCCAACTTTGTTTTGGTCTGGAAAGAACGCGAATTTGAAAAAACGAAAGTCGTTGATGTGATCGGCGATGTTCATGGCAAGGACGTAATAATTTATGACGATATGACGCGAAGCGCGGGCTCTCTTATTCAAGCGGCGGAAGCTTATTTGGAGCGTGGCGCCGGTTCTGTTTTCGCCGTCTTGAGCCATTTGGCGTTAAACAGCGGAGCGGTCGCGGACATGCTTGAGAAATCTCCGATTCGTAGAATAATTTCTACCAATTCGCATCCGATGAGCCAATCCGAAAAAGTTAAAACATCCCCTAAATTTATTATAAAAGATGTGTCGCCCCTTTTTGCGGACGCGATCAGCAAAACTTTGGTTTAGTAAAAATTTAACCCCCCGACAGTCGTCGGAGGGGATTTTTTAATACTTACATTCTTCGTTCAGGGTGGTTGTGCATCCGAAAATTTTTTTGAATCTTTCGATATCCTCCGGCTTGCCCATGGCTTTTGCCAAATTATCAGACAGCTTTACCGTGCCGTGGCCACAAGATTCAACGAGCTTGATGACCATTGATATTGGGTCGGGACCCAAATCATTGGTTGCGTTTGTTCCCCAGCCGTAAGTCGTTTTGAAAAAAGCGAATTTTATCCGGTTGCGGAAATGATTTGTGATTTTGATCATCAAATCAACGTCCAGGCCGTCACTGAACACGATGAACTTTGCGCGTGGGTCAATACCATGATTTTTGTAAAATCTTATGGCCTTTTCTCCAAATTCTATCGGGTCGCCGGAATCTTGCCGTAAGCCCTTCCACTTTTCCGCCTGTTCTTTTGTCATATCAGAAAAGAAAAAGTCAGATCCGTAAGTGTCAGTGAGGGCGATAGAAAGACCGAAGCCATATTCATCCCACCAGTCCCGGAGTACTTTGTTGTGGGAGGCGCGAATTTCTTCGTCGCTCCCGTGCATTATACCCGACACGCCCATGTCAAGCTCGTGTGCCGCAGTCCCCATCGGCAGAAGGTTGTGCTTGTAGGCAAGTAGTACGTTAGAAGTTCCCAGAAACTGTTTTGGAACCTCGGCCACGAAAATTTTTACAACATATTCCTGCCACTCTCTGCTGAATCTTCTCCTTGTCCCGAAATCGCTGAAGGTTATTTGCCGATTTGCCCGAAGTTTTTTGATTTTCTCGGCAAGGCGCATTTTTCCGGTAGCGTAGACAACCTCTTGTTCAAAAGGAGTTTTCTCTGACATCAACGACCTATAGTAAAGCTCGTTGATTATAGCAAGAGCAATGGTTTCCCAATAAATCGTTTCTGCCCACAGACCTTCAAATGTCAGCTCATAATCATCTCCGACGCGAACGAGCGCGTAATACGGAAGCGCAAGATTTTTAAGGAATTCCAGATAGTCTTCCTTGAACATCCGGTCGCTGTATTCGTTGGTGCCTCGGAGATAATGAAGCTCGCTGTTTTTGAACCTTAAGGTTTGAACATGGTCGAGCTCTCGCCTAAGATCGGCTTCGCTGATATGGGTAGCTAAACGCACGTTCTTCGTCCGCACTTTAAGCGCGTATTTTACCGGCACATCCGGGTATCTATGGAAAATCAGCTGCCCCATCGTGAATTTATAGAAATCAATGTCAAGCAAGGATTCTATTATGTAATTCATTTCCCCAGCACCTCCTTTGTGGTTGTGATTTTGAATTTGCCTCTGCCTGTTTTCTTGCCGGCGGCTGTCATCTCCGTGATGGCGTCTGCTTCATCGGTCGGCTTAATATTCACCGCGCGGCAAGCATCTTCCAAAAGATAAACATCAAAGCCGAGTTTCAGCGCGTCGAGGACGGTAGCTTTTACGCAATAATCTGTAGCGAGACCGCCGATGAAGAGTTTTTGGATGTTCACACTTTTTAAAAGATAATCCAATGATCGGCCGGTAAAATTTGTGCCGCCAAATCCAGAATAAGATTTTTCATCCTCATCTTCTCCCATGCCCTTCAAAAGGATTTCGGCGCTATCAACGTCAAGATCTTTATGAAAATTGGCACCAGAAGTAAACTTTACGCAGTGTGGTGGCCATTTGCCGCCGTATGCGGCGAAATGCTTAGTACGCTCAGGATGCCAATCGCATGTTGCAAAAATTGGCAAACCATTGCTCACAAATAAACGAATCATTCTATTTAAAGGTGCTACCACTTTGTCTCCGTCAGGAACGGGGAGAGCCCCTCCCGGGCAAAAGTCATTTTGAACGTCCACGATAATTAATGCCGCCCTCTCTGTTTTTGCCTTACTTTTCTTCATTTCAGCTCCTTTCAGCCTAAATAGTGTTCTAAATACACTATATATCTGTATCTAGAACGCTGTCAATAGGCTTCGGTTTCTGATCTCATCTTAACAAAAATAGCGGAGCTTGTCAATTGCGAATGGATTTATTTGATAATTTTTGCTAAAATATGCTTATGCGATTTAGGATTAAAGAAAGAGCCATACCGAATGAAAGGATCTATTTAAAGCGGATGGCGGGGCCCTTGGGGGATAAAATTAGGGTGGCTAAATACATCCCCAAACACGCCAAATTGGTTTTGGATGTCGGGTGCGCCAATGGCGCCGTTACTTTGGCGCTTGCCGAAATTTTTCCTAAAATTAAATTTCTAGGGATTGATTTAAATGAGCATTTTCTAAACCGCGCTTCGGAAGAGGCTCGCGCCAAAAAACTGAAAAACGTAAGATTTGAGAAGATTTATTTGCGCGACCTTTTGGCTTGTTCTGAAAAGTTTGATGCAGTAAGTTTTGTATCCGTGCTTCACGAATTTTTTACTTACGGAGAGGGGATATCATCGGTTTTAAAGGCGCTGGCCGACGCGCATGAGCTTTTGCGCCCCGGAGGAGAGATCATTGTTCGCGATATGATTTTGGAGGAATACGCCAAGCACACCGCGTTCGGAGTCGCTGACAATTTAAATAAGATTTCACGGCGCAAAAATCTGCTTAAAATGAAAAAAGATTTTGAGCAAAGATTCGGCAAAATAAAAAATATCTATCGGCTTAACCATTTTCTTTTAAAATATATGTATAAGGAAAATTGGACGAGGGAAAGCAAGGAAAATTATGTCCCGGTGACTTTTGAGGAATATGAAAACATTTTTAAGCTTTTGGGGATGGAGCTTCAATTTAAAGATTCATATCTCTTGCCGTATCTCAAAACCAAATGGCAAAAAGATTTCGGCTTAAGCGACGAAGAAATTTCTCCGTTAAAATCAACCGGCCTCTTGGTTGCTAGAAAAACTTCTTGAGGGCGGTTGGATGGCGAGAGATGAATTCGTAAAGTTTGGCGGGGCGCTGGCGGGCGCCGGCGAATTTTTTGCGAGTAGGCTTTATTAAGCCGAGTGATAAAAATTTTTTTCTGAAATTTCTTTTATCCGGCTTTTTCCCAGTCACTGTTTCGTAGACTTCTTGAAGCTGAGAAAGGGTGAAGTATTTTGGAAGCAGGGAATAGGCCACGTTTGTGTATTCCAATTTAGCGCGGAGCCTAGAGACGGCGTAATTTATTATTTTTTTGTGGTCAAAGGCCAGCTTGGGAAGCCTGTTTGTTGAAAATAAAGCAGATTTTTGCAGCTTAGCGGATGAGCATAGCGCGAAATAAGTCGCGCTGATTACATGTCCGCGCGGATCCCGGAAAAGGCTGTCGAAAGTGTAAAGCTGTTCAAGATAGGAAATTTTTACTCCCGCTTTTTCTTTCAAGGCGCGCAAAGCCGCCTGGTCAACGCTCTCGTTTTTTAATAAAAATACTCCAGGCAGCGCCCACCAGTTTTTAAACGGCGCATTTGCGCGCCTTATCAGCAGAACTTTCAGCTTATTCTCATCAATTGTAAAAATTACCGTGTCGGCAGTAACAGAAGGGGATTCATAGGCGTTTTGTTTTGTTGTTGTCATAATTCTTGCAAAAGATTAATATATTGTTTTGCAATATAAGTATTGTTGAACTCTTTTGATCTTATAAAATTTTTTCTCATCATCGTCTTAAAATTTCCATTGTCGATGCAATTAATAATCATTTGTGCGCCTTTTAGAAAATTCACACTCCCGATATCTTCAACATTGGTGTAAGGTATTTTTATGACCTCTAATTTTTCTATATTTTCCGCTCCGTTCATTTCTAGAATGACCGGTATGCCTGTGCTGGAGTGGGCAGAACCAGAGCTTTCGCCGGTTCTTATGCCGCCGTTTAAGTAATATAGCTGAATGTTAAAAGTGAGCTCTAATTCGTGCGGTTTTATATTTTGGGAATCAATAATGATGATGTGTCCGGTTTGATGCTTTAAAGTATTCGGTAGTTTAGATTGATGCGCATCTAAAAGTTTTACGTTGAGCGATGGATGAATTTTAAACATGATGGATTTCAAATAATCCATTTGTAATAACATTGATGGGGCGCCGCCCAGGTAACCGACTATCTTTCTATTCAGCGTTGAATTCAACACGAAAATCTCTCCCAGAAGTTTTAGTGCGTGCTCGACCGATCTCATTTCTCCCCATGTCGTATGGCTTCCTATCACTATAGGATCTTCTTGAAATTTTTTTGACAGGTCAAAAAAGCCATGCGGAATTATTGCTTTTGTTTTAGCTGGAGCGTAAAAGGCATCTTTTAGATGTTTGTCACCGAGGAAAACTGCTGCAACATTACTATGTGATGTCAGTAAAATACTATGCAAATTTGGGTATCGGAATTGAATTTCATCTGGGCGATGTAAGAGTAACGCCTGTTTTGCTTTACATTCTGCATTATTACTGAGTGCCTTTATAATGGAATGGTCATATTCCATTGCTGATTCAGCTCCGTGAATTTGATAAATAGCTGCATAAGTTTCAATGTCCTTGTCTGTAATATTGCCCTTCGTGGCGTGCCAATTATTATTTTGAAATCCTTTTATTAGAATGCCCTCTGTGTACTTGTCCAGAGTTTCGGCGCCGTAGATAGTGACATCATTCTTGTGCATTGTATTGATTAAAAATATTTATTCTATCTTAAATCCTCCAGCCAAATTTTTGCATCGGCGTCCGAGGGCATTCGCCAGTCGCCGCGCGGAGAGAGTGCCACAGAACCGACTTTCGGTCCGTCCGGCATAACAGATCTTTTCCACTGATTTTTGAAAAATCTTTCTAAAAACACGCGAAGCCACTTTTTAATTTCAGACTCTTTAAATTTTTGGGCAAAAGCGTATTTAGCAAGATATAAAATTTTGGAAGGAGACGATCCCCATCTTAGAAAATGGTAAAGATAAAAATCATGCAACGCGTAAGGGCCGATAAGATCTTCGGTTTTTTGGTTTTTCGCGAGTTCCGGCGATATGGGTGTCGCTAAAACATCTTTTAAAATCTTCTTGGCATCGGCAAATTCAGGCATCTGGCTTATCCATTCAACTAAATACTTTACAAGAGTTTTCGGAATGCCCGCGTTTACGTTGTAATGAGAAATGTGGTCGCCGCTAAATGTGTTCCACCCCAAAGCGATCTCCGAAAGATCTCCCGTACCCACCATCAAAGCGCCAATCTGGTTTGATTTATTCATTAAAACCATGGTGCGGTATCTGGCCTGTGCGTTTTGATATGTCACGTCTTCCTTGCCGCCGTGCGCGAGCTCACGCAAATGTTTTTCCACTCCGGAACTTATATCAATGGTTTCCAAATTGGCTCCCAAGGCCTCCGCGAGCTTAACCGCGTTGGATTTTGTCCTTTTTGTCGTGGCGAACCCCGGCAATGTAAAGGCGTAAATATTTTTAGCTGAAAGTCCCAGCAGCTCCATTGTTTTTACCGAAACCAAAAGCGCCAGCGTGGAATCTAAGCCGCCGGAAAGCCCAAGCACCAATTTTTTAATGCCGGAGTGCTCCATTCTTTTCGCGAGCCCCGCGGTTTGTATTGAGAAAATTTCATTACTTCGCGCATCAAGTTCCGCTAGGTTTTGCTGGACAAACGGATACGGATCTATCTTTCTTTCAAATCTTTTTAAACCGCCGATTTCCAAGGGTACATCTATAAATCTAAATTTTTTCCCGGTTTCATTGGCGGCTTCGCCGAAACTTGTCGTACGCGCCCTGTCTGATAAAAGATGCTCGATATCAATATCGGCGGTTATAATTTCTCCGTCTCTTATAAATCTTTTTGACTCGGAAAGCATGTGGCCGTTTTCGGAAATCATCGCGTGCCCTCCGAACACCAAATCCGTAGTTGATTCATGGACGCCGGCGCCGGCATAAATATACGCCGCCATGCTTCTGGCGGATTGCTGCGAAACCAGCTCGCGCCTGTAGTCGGCTTTCCCGACAAGCTCATTGGAGCCTGATAAATTAGCAATTATATTAGCCCCGGCCAGCGCTTGATGAGAGCTCGGCGGAATAGGCACCCAAAGATCTTCGCAGATTTCAATCCCCAAAATCGTTTCAGGCAGATTTTTAAATCTAAACAGCAAATCTGTGCCGATAGGGACTAGAGCGCCAAGAAGTGAAATTTCTTTTGAAATTAAATCTCTGGCGGAAGCGAACCAGCGCTCTTCATAAAATTCTTTGTATCCCGGGATAAAAGTTTTTGGGACTATGCCAAGAATTTTCCCCTGCAGAATGACAACGGCGGTGTTAAAAAGTTTTCCCTCTGCTTCAAGCGGCGCGCCAACTATGATCACGCTTTTTATGCCGCGAGAAGCGGTTTTGAGTTTGGCGAGGGCAGATAAAGTTTTATCCAAAAGTGTTCGCTGATTAAATAAGTCCGCGGCGGTGTAGCCGGTTATACCGAGCTCCGGTGAGACTATGATTTTGGCGCCGGCCGAAGCCGCTTTTTTCGCAAAGCCGATTATTTGCCCGGCGTTGTAATCCGGGTCGGCTACTTTTATTGGCGGGACTATTGCCGCGACTTTAATAAATCCGAAATTTGACATATTAATAGTGTTTAATATACACTAAGCTTATCATATGATAAAACGCGTGTCAATATATTGGCGTAACGACAATAAAAAAGCCGTTTTCTGGGCCGGAAAGCTAAAACGCTGGATGCGGAGTAATTTTCTGAAAATCGTTTTAGACGGCCCAAAACCACAGGCCGTTATCGTGCTTGGCGGAGACGGCGCGATACTCGCCGCTGCCCAAAAATATCAGCATCAAAGGCCATTAATTATCGGCTTAAATCTGGGGCACGTGGGTTTTTTGGCGTCCGTGCGGGAGCCCAATAAATTTTTACCGGCGCTTAAAAAATTTTTAAAAGGGGAATATAGAACCGTAAAGCGCATGATGATTAAAGGAGAGGTTTTCAGAGGAGGCAGAAAAATTTTCAGTGCGAACGCCTTAAACGACATATCCATACAAAACTTGCTCGGCATGGTGGAGATAGAAGCCGGCGTTGACGGTCATCCTATACAATATATACGCGGGTCGGGAGTTTTGGTCGCGACCGCTACGGGATCCACCGCTTACAATCTTTCCGCGCACGGGCCGATTGTGATGCCGGACATTAAATGCATGATTTTAACGGAAATTATGGATCACAATATTCCTACTCCCAGCATTGTGATAAAACGGGACCGCGAAATTACTTTTAAAATTGTGGATTTCCGGCGCCGCGGGCTTATTAAACTGGCAAACACAGGCGAAGACGCGGATGTTGTAATTACGGCTGATGGGGACAAAATTTGCTCGCTTAAAAAAGGAGATATAATAAAAATCCGCCGTTCACCCGGTCTTGTAAAATTCGCCGAGCTGGAACGCGCATATTTTTTCAAATCACTCACCGAAAAATTCACGTTTAGGTAATTTGCGACGATCCGCATCTGATCTACTGCAGACAACAAACCGAGCGTTACTACGGACAGGCGCGCACTCATGAAATTGTGCTGCGCCTCGGGTGGTATAAAAGCGAAACAAGCGGAAAATGGGCTTGCCCGGATTGCAGAGCGGGAGCCGGTGTAAAATTGCGCCTTACTAGGCAAAATTGGTGGCAGGAAATTGAGGAATCGGCGATTTCTCACGAAGCAAAAAATTACCTGAAGAGTTCCGTAAGCGCTTATCTTCACACCCTGTATCCGGCAACGATAGATGAGATGGCTTTCGAGCGCGTTAAAAGAGAAATCGGGCTTGTTTACATAGATAGCCAAGCGCTCAAGCCAGAAAAAAAATATTCGCGGTTATATTTAGCCAAAGTCAGCTCTTGACACGGCCAATAGGTTTGCACCCGGCTTGTAGTTTTCGAAAAATTCCGGGTGCTGTGTGTGCCCCCGGAGGTCAGGCGAAGGGGATTCCGCGCGGCCATTGCGCGCCCCATTCGCCGAAGGCTTAAAGAGGCCCTTTCATTTGATCGGGCTTCTTTTTTGTTTGACAAAAAAGTTAATATTTTCTAGACTTTTAAAGTAAGCATTTTGACAACAGGAAGGGAGAGCAAAAATGGGCAAAAGCATCGCGCGGAGGCAAAATCCTAAAATTATCGTGCCGGACACCAACGTTCTCATACACGATTCCGACGCGTTGAACCATTTTGATGAGCACGATATTGTTTTGCACGGCGGGGCGGTTTTGGAAGAGCTGGATCATCTGAAGCGCGCACCGGAAACCGCTTACGAAGCGCGCGACGCGATAAGGCATATCGACGAGTATGTGCGCCGCGGTTCAGTTCGCGAAGGCCTAGCTACTCCCGGCGGCGGAAATCTTTACATTTGTTTTACTAAAGACGCAGATTTCCGCCTTCTTCCAGTAGGGCTCGAAAAAAATAACGATAACAGGATTATACTCCTCTCCAAACTTTTGCAGATAAAAAACCCTGACAGGCAGGTTGTTTTTGTAAGCAAAGACATCAAGCCGCGGGCAACTGCTAACGCCTGCGGCATATCGGCGGAAGATTATAAGTATGATCTTGTTGAGCGCATATACACCGGCACAAAGATTATAGATTTAACAAATTGCAAGGAAGATTTAATAAATCGTTTATTTAAGGATAAAACGGTGCCGGCGGAAGACATCATTTTGGCTTCCGGTTTTGATGAAAAAACGCTGTTCGCGAACCAGTGCTGTTACATCAACTACGGCCCGCAAAGCGCCCTGGCGATTTTCAAGAAAAAAGCAGGCCATTTCCGTTTGGTGCAGGGTTTCGATGAGCAAGCGAAGGCAAAAGCTAAAATTATTCCAAAAAATTCCGAACAGCTTTTCGCGCATCATTTGCTGATGGACCAAGAAATATTAATGGTTACTCTTTTGGGACCCGCGGGCACAGGCAAAACAATTCTCGCGGTTGACGCCGGCCACGCGCAAGTACCCGCGCGCTATGAGCAGCTTCATATTTTCCGGCCAACCCAGGAATTAGGGGAGCCGCAGGGATTTTTGCCGGGCGATATAGTTAAAAAATTTGAACCATGGACTACCCCAATTTACGACGCGTTTGATGTGATATGCAATTTCAAGAAAGAAGACATAGCTGATAGCAGAAAGATGGGAATAAAAAATAGGCGCGACAGAGTCAAAATGCATGTTCAAGATCTTATCAATTGTGGCGAATTGGATATGTCCCCGATTAATTATCTTCAAGGATGCAATTTGCGCGACCAATTCATTATTGTCGATGAACCTCAAAATTTTAAGAAAAAAGACATTAAGAAAATAGTATCGCGCCCGGCCGGTAAATCAAAAATGGTTCTAACCGGCGATCCCGATCAAATCGCGAAAGATCATATGGACGCCAAGTCCAACGGATTCGTGCACTTGATCGAGCGTTATAAGGGCCAGGAAGAATTCGCGCATTTGGTGCTTAAGAAAAAAATATATAGAGGCAGGCTCGCGGAGCTCGCGGCAGAGCTTTTATAATTTAAAGGCGCCCAAGGGGGCGCCTTTTTTTATTACTACACTATGTTTAGTGGGTAATAAAACCTTCTTCAAATTCAAGATGCGGATTTGCTTTGAGTTCCGTCCTCTCTGCGTTATTCAGCGACCAAAGCTGTGAAGCCTTGCTATTTTGTTTCGGCTCCGGCGAACTTACGATGGCCGTTCCATGGATTATCAACTTGCCTTTTTCGCCCAACCTTTGCAGGCCGCATGTTGCGTTGATGCTAGCGACGGTCTCCTCTAAATCCAGATGCCCTGCCGCTTGGCATCTCCCGCCCATGTGCCACTCGTACCTTTCGTGGCGACTATCTTTCCCGAACGCCCCTTTCGGGAATTCTCTTCGGAAAATTTGCACTCGAACCACTTTTTGTGGGCCCATCTTTTGCCTCCTTTGGTTGTGGGCCATTAGGCGTTATTGCCTGTTTCAATTATATCAAATAAATTAAGCTTTGTCAAGTAAATTTATGAATAACTTATTTGCGCCATTTATGGCTGGATAGGCATATTTGTGCTAGAATAAGCTTAAGTGCCTGCCTATCGGTAGGCAGGGTCGAAAAATCGTTATTTTATAAGGCTTTTTAAGATATATTTATGGCTGATAAAGACGAAGTAGTTAAAGGATATTGTGTAAAGTGCCGCGATAAGGCCGGAAGAGTTATGACAAACGCAAAAGAGGTGGAAATGAAAGGAAAGGGCGGAGCCACTCGCCGCGCGATGACGGGGACCTGCGAGGTATGTAGCACGAAGATGTTTAAAATTTTGGGCAATAAAAAGTAATTTTTGATCCGGATCCAAAACAAAAACCCGCCTTGACGGCGGGTTTTTGTTTTGGATTTGGACAATTTTAGAAAAAGTGCGAACCCACTACGAGCAGAATCCCGACGGAGCCTAACCGCTCGGGTGGCGCGGAACTCCCTCCTTGACCCCCCCTCCGCGCCGCCCTCGCGGGAGAAACGGAAATTTGCGGCGACAAGTTGTGAACTTTCTTTGCCCTAAAGTTTACAAAGCGGTATAATTACTTTATCAAATTTATGCCGGCTACTGCAACTATAATCAAAGCGTTTACAACATTGAAGCCACGCGAGGAGTGGTCTTTTCGCGATGCCGGACGGTCGCAAACAACCGCTTTTACTCACGACTATCATCGCTATCCGG
>CAYIFM010000006.1:0-15124 GCA_964362705.1 uncultured Candidatus Saccharibacteria bacterium
AAAATAAACAATCGCTATCCCTGAACCGCGATTTCTATGCCGTAAGCCTTCTAATCTCCGATCTCAAATCTGATATTTCTGACTCAACTTTTTGGAGTCTTTGGTCAAAATTGGTTTCTAGCGTATTAAACCGAAAATCCATAGCTTCAATAATGGCCTTTTGATGCTGTTCCAAGTCTCTTTTTGTAATGGAATCTGCCATAATTACATAATACTACATCCGTTTTTTAAGTAAAATTTCGGCGAGAAGAAAATCGGTTTCAGAGTCTATATCCACCGCGTCATTTTTGTCTATCGTGTAATACAGCACTTTTTCGCCTGCCATCGCTTTTTGGTTAACCAGCGTATTCCAGCGCAGCGCGATGACGTCCACATGCGAATATGCTTTCGGAAAAGCCTGCCGAGGCATATTATGCGCGTCTTTAAATCCGGTAAATTCTTCCGACAAAAATGGTTTTAAATATTTTCCTTCCGTCCGCCAAAGTTTGTAAGGGTGTTTGGAAGCGGCAATAATTGTTCGCGAAGAATCCGCTTCCGGATTATTCATTAAAAGCTCCGCGCAGGCGTCAATATGCTCCGGACGGCAAAGCGGAGTTGTGGGAGGCAGGCGCAAAATTACGTCGGGCTGAAAACCGGCGTTATCCCGCATCCAAATGGCCGCGTGGTAAAGAAAATCAAAATCCGGCACGGAATCTTCCGCGAGTTCTTTCGGACGCAAAAAGGGCGCTTCAGCGCCGTATTTTTTCCCGACTTCGGCGTATTCCGGCGAATCGGTTGAAAGAATGAGTTTCGTGACATATTTTGAGGCCTTTGCCGCCTCAATAATCCACGCCATTAAGGGCTTCCCCAAAAGCGGCTTAATATTTTTATGAGGAATGCTTTTTGAACCGGACCTCGCGCCCACTATCCCCAAAACTTTGGGTTTCTCGCTCATATCATCTCCGGCACGATAACAACATCTTCACTAATATCAATTTTGGCACGCTTGCCAATAACGGTATGGATCAGCGTGGGCTTTATGCCGTGCCCGGGGCTTTTGCACGTCAGCATATCCGCGGTAATTAAAGCGCCCGCTGGAATTTTAACTTTGGAAACAACGCTTTTGCCGTGCTTCTGCCTGTGCTTTATTTCTTTTTCATGAATATATATTTTGTTATCCGCAACCGCGCGCTCAATCCGGCGGATTTGACGCACCATTCCTTCAAACTCCATCGGATCCAAGCTAACAGTCGCGTGGTCCGGCCCGGGAAGAGATTTGTCCAAAGTAAAATGCCGCTCAACGGTCGTAGCGCCCAAGGCGACAGCGGCTAGCGTGGGAATATATCCTATCTCGTGGCCGGAGTATCCTATCGGCAAAGGCTTGTATCTTTCGCGAAGCACGCCGACTGCCCCCAAATTCAAATCTTCGTCGGGAGTCGGATAAATGGAAACGCAGTGGTTGATAATCAATTGTTTGTTGTGTTTTAAAATAGAGTTTACCGCTTCGTCCATTTCCTCCAACGTCGCCATTCCGGTGGAAAGAAAAATCGGCTGGTTTTGCTTGGCGATAAATTCCAGAAGATCTTTGTAATTTAAATCAAAAGAAGAAACCTTCCAGGCGTCCATGCCGATATTTGCCAAAACGGAAGCGCTTTTTAAATCAAAAGGAGTCACGAAAAAAACCAATCCCAAAGAATGCGCCAGTTTTTTAAGCTCTGCCAACTCTTCGTCTTTCAACTCCTGCTTTTGGCGGTATTCGCCGTAAGTACGCCCCAAAGACGTGGAATGCGTCTGCGCTTGGCTTAGCATGTCTTTGGTAAATACATCCGCAACCGTGCGCCTCTGAAATTTAACCGCGTCCGCCCCGAGCCGGGCGGCTTCCGAAACCGATTTCTTCGCCAATTCAAAATCTCCGTTATGATTGTTGCCTATTTCGGCAATAATAAAGTTAGGCTCCCCTTCGCCTACGTATTTATTGCCTACCTTAATCTTGTTCGGCAAGTTTTGCATGATAATATTATAACTTTGCGCCCGCGCCTAAGTTACGCTCTAAAAATTTGCCCAAAACCAGCCTTAATTCCTCAAGCTGGCCGCCGAAAGCTTGGCCGCCTCTGCCTAAATTCGTCTGATGCCCGCGCAAGTGAAAACAAAAGGGCCGCCCCTGCCACATAAATTCCTCCGCCCCCGAAGCAAAGGCGTAATCGGGATAGCCCAAGTCGCCGAAATTGGTTTTTGTGTAAGACCCGCGTTTTTTTGGCGCGTAAGAAAATTTGTCCGGCAGTAAAAAATTGAGTATGCTTTTTTGCGGGCGGAAAACCGGAGTGACGCACTCGTATTTGAGGCCCTCTTTTTGAATCTTTTCTCCTATAATAAAACCCATGTCGCGAGAGACGCCTATTTGCGTCCGCCCCAAAAAAATATTTTTTAATCCCGCCTGCAAAGGCAGCGATTTTAGCCGCCCAGCCGGACGCGAACTCGGCAATTGCGGAAAAAAATTAAGCTCCGAAAGTTTCAGTTTTTGGGAATCTACGAAAATAGAATGCGTAGCCGGCAGATACCGCGGCTTTTTGTACCACCTCGGATGCCATGGGACGTCGAAAGCAGCCAAATCATTTTTTTCCATATGCGACAAAACTTCATTTATCCATCCGGGACGCACAATATATAAATCGCTGTCTAAAAGCAGAAAAAATCTGGTTTGGACGCGAGGAATCATTCCATGCACGGCGGTTGAGTGATGAAATCCTGCTTTCATATGCAAAAAAATGGGATCAAGCGAGCTAACAAGCTTTTCCATTGTAAGCCCAGGGACAACTTTGAATTTCTGCGGATCCATAACTTCGGCGAGTTTTCCAGCCGGAGTATTGTCGGCAACCATCCAAATCCAGTTTTTTTGCGGGTTTAGTTTGGAAACCAGCGCGTAGTTTAACTCAAGCAATTTCCGGTTTTCCTCGGAATGGCATACGGAGCAGATTGTGAGCCTTAAGTTCTCCATATTATTAATTCAATTTGCCGACCAAGTGCCTGTATTCGTTTACGCCTTGGCGCTTTAAACCTAAAATATTTTTAATAAAATTTTTAAGGCCGGAAATAATGCCTCCTCTTTTGGAGTTAAAATCGTAATACGGCACGTCCAAAATTTTAATTTGCGAGACTTCCGCGAAATTTTTCATCACTTCGCTTACGGTACTTAACTCGTAATTATAAGGCGACCTGTCGCGGTTAAAGCTATAAATATATGGCGTCCCCCATTCTTTGGTTTTGGAAACGTAATCGATGATCTGCTTAGTGCTCATTTCCTGGAAACCAATTGTATTGATAACCAAATCCGGACTCTTGAAATCAAACCCTGCCCAAAGATAATACGGCAGAAAAACGAAATCATAATCATAAATATTAAAATTTTTCCAATCGCGCGCGCTCCCGTCAGAAATAAAAATTGCAGCGTCCGGAAAAGCAGTTTTTAAATATGTCGCGGAAAAAATTATGCTCTGCGGCAAATCAACAATTATATAAGTTGCTTTCGGGAAAACTTTTTTAAATTGGTACGCCAATCCTCCCCATCCCGCGCCTATTTCCAGCAGGGATCTTGGCGCGTTCATGCCTCTAAAAATATTTAACAAACCTCCCTTTTCCATAGCCAGCATGCATTCGTAGTATTTAAGCGTATCGGAATTATAAAGCTGGCCGTCAAATTTGAATCCGAAGCCGCCCAATATTTCGGATTCCTGGACAAACAATCCGCGCCCATCGCATTTTTTTAAATCACCGAGTTTTTTTTGAAATTGCAAAGCGCGCGCGCGATGGTGCTCCCGATACTCGTATTCTTTTACTCCCGTAATATGGTGGCAGTGGTGCCGCAAATTTTTAATAATCAAAGGAGAGGCGTCCAGCATGTATTCCAAGCCGCGCATTTCGTCTTCGTAGTAAGCGCTGGCTTTAGCGTCTACGCGCGATCCCGCTTCCAGCATTTTAAGCGCGGCGTCCCGCGCTTCCAAATAATTTTTATAAGCCTGATCTTCTACTTTCATATACTTTAAACTTTTTGCTTGGCGTAAACGTAACCTCTTTGATAATTTTCTTTTTTTACAGAAACTTCAAAGCCGGCATCTTTGAGATGCGAAATAAGTTTTGGGAATAAATCCGGGGAGCCGGCTCCGAAAAATTGAGGCAGGTGATATTCCATGCTGATTTGTTTTATCTTTTTCAAAGTTTCGCCGCTTGCGCTTATCAAGATATCATATTCGGCGCCCTCGCAGTCCATTTTCAAAAAATCGCAATTTTCTATATTTTTTTCCCGAAAAAATTGTTCAAGAGAAATTGAGGACACTTTTACAAAATTGTCGCTTTTTTTGGTCAAGCTGTGCGCGCTTGTGTTCATTTTTGCCAAATAAAGCGTTCTGCCATTGTTGTCGGAGGCGACGGCCATGTTCATCGGGATAACGTTTCGGAGTTTATTAAGTTCTATATTTTTTTCCAAAAATTCATAATTGCCAAAAAAAGGCTCAAAAGCATAAATCGTGCCGTTCTTTACATACGGACTGGCGCAAACAGCAAACGCTCCGATGTGGCTGCCCACATCAAGTATGGTCGGGGCGGCTTTCGCGAATTCCATTTTTTCCAGATAAGCCTTGTCAAAAGCATTTTCCAAGATGACGTACATATCTATAAGCTTTGCCGCGAGAGCGTGCCCTCTTACGGCAAATTTAGCTCCGTTAATTTCTATTATTTTTTCCGGTTCGTTCGTCAGCCAAAAACGCAGCCAGGTTTTTAAAGGCCACGCTATTTTGGTTTTTATCAAAACACCGGATGCGTGCCACGCCGCGTAAAAGGCTCTGATTATGAAAAGCCGCCGTCCCATAAATGAGGTTCTTTTTTGCTATTTAAACCCAACAACTTTTTTGAAAAGCGCTTAAGTTTCACCGGAAGTTCTTCGGCCAATTTAAAAACCGGCAAAAGGCGGTGCTCCGCGGAAAACGCTTTCAAGCGGTAGCGCGCGTAAAACGGCCAAGAGCAATATTGTTTAAAAATAGGATAAGACTCGCGGTACCACTTACTGCGATTTTTTACAACATTGCTATGAGGATAAACCATGTTTTCGTAAAGATTGATCCTGCAAAATTTTACTTTTGCGCCTTTTGCCACGGCCTGCATAAAAAATTCATTATCGGAAACATACCGGCTTGTCGCGAAGCCGACTTTGGCAAAAACGCTTCTTCTCATAAAAAACCCTATGCCGTTTGCTCCGTATTTTACGTCGTCAGGATGTTTTCCGTAATTTACGCCCGGGCGCACGTAAACAGTCTTGCGATTGCCGGTAGAAACATTAACCTTTTCGCCTCCGCAGATTAAAAAATCAACATCCGGATTTTTTTCGAGCACAGTCACGGCCTTTTCCATCGCCGAGGGATTAAAAATATCATCGTCAAAAAGGTATTTTATATATTTTCCGCTTGAGAGCATAACGCCCTTATTGAAGCCGTGCATGATGCTGTCGTCCGGCTCGGATATAAACACATTTATCAAATCCTTAAATTTTTGGGCGACCTCAAAAGTTCGCGGCGTATCGGATCCGCCGTCCACCACTATAAGCTCGTCTTCCGGGCGCACCAAGGCGCGGGTCCGCTCTAAAGCCGCTTCCAGAAAATCCGGGCGGTTTTTTGTAGTCAAAATAAAAGACACCCTTTTCGGGGAATAATCATCAAGCCGCGTTTTTTTAAAAAATTTTTCCATAAATTATACGAATAATTTTTCTTCCACTAAATCGCAAATAATGTGGCCTATCGTGATATGCGCTTCCTGGATTCTTAGAGTATCATCCGATGGAATAATTAAAGATAAATCCGCCAAATCTTTAAGAACGCCCCCTCCCTTACCTATAAAACCAACGGTCTTCGCGCCAAGTTTTTTGGCTAATTTTACGGCTTCCAGGACATTGGGAGAATTTCCGCTTGTTGAAATAGCCACCAACACGTCATCCTTTTTTAAAAATGCTTCAAGCTGTCTCGCAAAAACGGCGTCAAAATTATAATCATTGCCGATTGCGGTCAGGTTGGAAGTGTTGGTAGTCAGCGCCAAAGCCGGCAAAGGGCGCCTGTCTTTTTTAAAATGCCCCACAAGTTCCGCGGCAATATGCTGCGCGTCGGCGGCAGACCCGCCGTTGCCGATAAAAAAGACTTTATTGCCGCCAGCAAAGGCGGCGCAAATCCATTCGGCCGCGCGGAGAATTTCGCCGGATAAGCTTTCTGCCACGGCATTTTTAACTTCCGCGCTTTCTTTTAATTGTTTTTTGACGCGTTCTTCCATAAATTTAATTTTAACTTAAAAATTTTTGCCACGACGCGTATCTTTCCGGCGTGCCAATGTCTAAGACCGGCGCGGAGACCTTGTAAGCCATGCATTTGCCGGTTTGAATAATCTTCGGGAAAAAATCATATTCCAAAGAAAATTTATCTTCTGCCGGAAAAAATTCCGCGGCTTCTTTTTCAAAAAAATACGCCCCAATATTCATGAGATCTTGCGAAATTTCATTATCATCGCTTTTTTCTTTAAAATGCTCGATCCTAAAATCCGCGCTGACACCGATATTGCCGACGTCTTTTCTGTTTTTTTCAGCGACGGCCATTGACATAAGGTTTTTGTTTCTGGCGTGGAAATCTAAAAAATCGGAAAATCGCATATTAAACAGCATGTCTCCGTTCATCGCCAAAAAAGTCCCGCTTTTAATGCGCGGAAGCACTTTTTTTAAAGCGCCCCCGGTACCCAAGGGCTCGTCTTCCTCCGAAAAAATAATATTTTTATCCCAAAACAAGTGACGTTTGATTTGTTCTTTTAAATGGCCTACTGAAAGGATAATTCTTCTAAATCCGGCCTCGCGGAGCTTTTCTAGGGTAATATCCAAAAGAGTTTTTTCTCCCAATGGAGCCAAAACTTTCGGGATTTCATTTCCTAAAACAGGGCGGAGCCTGGTGCCCAATCCGCCGCACAAAATCACCGCGTCTATTTTTCCCAAAAATTTAGTCATGTTTTTCTTTAAAAATTACATGGCTTCCCGCGTTTTCAAAACGAAACGGCACGTAAAGCAGATTTTTCAGGTTTTCCTTAATTTTCGCGTGAGCCCCGGGCTCGGCGAATGCCAGAAAAAAACCTCCTCCGCCGGCTCCCAAAATTTTACCGCCCAAAGCTCCACCGGCGATTGCCGCGCTATAAGCATCGTCAATCGTGCGATTGGTAATTTGCGAAGAAAGAGAGCGTTTTATAAGCCAATTTTGATGGAGTAACTTGCCGAATTCCCGCAGATTATCTTTTCTCGCGGTCAAGATTGAATGGGCTTCATCCGTCATTGATTTCATAAGTTCAAGCTCTTTTTGTTTTTTAGGAATATTGCGCACTTGTTCTGCCGCGACCTCCGAAGAATTGCGCGCCAGGCCCGTGAAAAAAAGCAGCATGTGCTTTTGGAAAAAATCCAATTTTTGAGAATCCATTTGTATCGGGGCGACGTTGATTTTTCCTTCTTTACCGAACTCTATCTTATTAAACCCGCCGAAAGCCGCCGCGGTTTGGTCCTGCGATCCGACGTTTTCCTTAATTAAATTTTGTTCAACGTGAATCGCGTCTTCCGCGAGTTTTATTTTTGAAATGCTCTCTCCGCGCAAAGCGTAGAGCGCATTAAGAAGGCCGACTGTGAAAGCGGAGCTGGATCCCAGTCCGCCCCTCGCCGGCAAATCTCCATGGTGATGAATTTCCACGCCGTCTTTTACGCCCAGAAATTTCAAAGTCTCGCGCGCGGAAGGATGGCCAATTTCTCCGGTCTCCATTACATTTTCTATCTTTGACCATACCACTCTGCTTTTATGCTCAAAAAATGGCGGCAAATACCTGGCGGATATATAACAATATTTATCAATAGTGGAACTCAATACCGCCCCGCCATAGGCCTTATACCACGCGGGGAAATCCGTCCCTCCGCCGAAAAAAGATACGCGAAATGGGGTTCTTGTAATAATCATAATTTGTCTCTGGGTGAAAGAACCGGATTTTTAATAGGCCAATTTATCCCGAACCGCGCGTCATCCCACCTGTAAGTAAATTGTTCTGGGCTATAATATTCCGACCATCTATAATGAAAAACCGCCGTATCGCTTAAAACCAAATGCGCGTTGCCGAACTTTGCTGGCACCAAAACTTGATGGTGGTTATCGCCCGTGAGCGAAAAAGATTCCCATTTGCCGAAATCGGGAGACGCTTCGTCGCAATTTACAGCCACAAAATAAATTTCTCCGTAAAGGCACGAAACCAATTTCCAAGTTTTCGCGTCTCCGTGTATGCCTCTAAGAACATTTTTTGATGAAACTGAAATATTATCCTGCACGAATTTCATCCCAATTCCCTTCTCCGGATATATTTTGTCGTTATAGAGTTCAAGATTTTCGCCGCGAAAATCTTTATAAACATCCGGCTTTACCAATAAAACTCTGTTTAATTTTGTTTTTAAAACTTCCATAAATTTTTAAAAAGGGCCCTTAAACTTGTTTTCATAAGTATAAAATGACTCGGATGAAAGATTTTCCGGTTTCATCTTAAACATTTTTTCAACGGCGCGGATAATTGATATGGCGGTCGGATAAAATTTGTTTTCTAGATGGCGAGCCGTCGGGCAAGGGGCGTGCGCGAAGCCCAACCTTTCGACCGGCGCTTTTAAGCGACCGAAACATTCTTTAGAAACTATCGCCGCGACTTCCGCCCCGAAGCCGTAAGGAACCCAATCGTAGTCCGCGACAATTACGCGTCCGGTTTTTTTCGCGGAATCCAAAATAATTTTTTTATCAAGCGGAGCGATAGTTCTCGGATCCACTATTTCGACGTCCACCCCGCGTTTTTTCAGGACTTCCGCCGCTTTTAACGCCTCAACGTTCATCCACGAAGTCGCGACAATGGTCATGTCCTTTCCTTTTTTGACAATGCTCCCCTTACCCAAAGGTATCGTATAAGAAGCTTTGGGCACTTCACCCTCCACCCAGTAGAGCCATCTGTGTTCCAAAAAAAGCACCGGATTTTCATCGCGAACAGCCGAAGCAAAAAGCCCTTTAACGTCGTATGGCGTTGTAGGCATAACCACTTTAAGCCCTGGAATATGCGCGAAAACCGAATGCATGGTTTTACTGTGCTGAAAACCTTGCCCCCAACCTCTGCCGATAACCGCTCTTATTACAAAAGGCGCTTTAACTTTTCCGCCAGTGCCGTAGCGGTATGCCGCGACCATATTCACAAGCTGGCTCATGGATAAAAGAAGAAAATCCATCCGTATGTGCACTAAAATGGGTTTTAATCCGTTTATCGCCGCGCCCAAACCGAATCCGGTTAAGGCATCTTCCGAAAGCGGTGTTGAAAAATAGCGCTCCGGCCCGAATTTTTCCAAAAGCCCCGCCCCGCTTCCAAAAGTGCGCTTATGATCGGCAACGTCCAAGCCATATACAAAAACCTTGGAATCTCTTTCCATTTCCAGCGAAATCGCTTCGTTAAGCGCCTCGCAATAAGTTATCATTCTTTTGCCTTTAGCTTCTTTCATAAAAAATATCTTTAAATAATTCTTTCTCTGAAGAAAACGGTGCTTTTTGCGCGCTCACTATACTGCGCTCTATGCTTGCGTTAATTTTATTTTCCAGCACGGATATGGCTTTTTCCGGCACGCTTAATTTCAGCAATTTTTGCCTTTGTACCAGCAATGGATCGCGCTTATTCCACTTTTTAAATTCTTTCGCGCTTCGATACCCCGCGTTAAAATCGGGATTAATCCCGACATGCTCCAAATACCTGTAATACTTAAGATGCAAAAAACATGGGCGGCTAGTCGCGTAAATTAAATTAATTCCGCGCCGGACAACATTGTGAATTTCTTCCACGTCAGTTGAATCGCTGGACAGCACGTTAACTTTAAATTTTGAAATTACCTCGGCAATAGAATCATACCCATGCCTCATATGAGGCGGCGTGTGAATCGCGAGGCCGTTGTCTTCGCAAACAAAAAGCACCGGCAGCTTCCAAAGAGCCGCCATATTTATGCTTTCCCAAAACACGCCTTCGTCTATCGCGCCGTCTCCGAAAAAAACCGCCACAATATTTTTATTATTTTTTCTGACGTTGGCGAAAGTCGCCCCGACGGCGAGCGGTATGGGAGTGCCCACCACGGCCGAGGCGCCGAGATATCCTTTCTCCGGCATGGAAAGATGCATGGATCCGGCCTTTCCTCTCGCGGCTCCGGTTTTTTTCCCGTAAAGCTCCGCGAAAAATTTGTCCGTTTCCATCGTTTTTGCCAAATAAACCCCGTGGCTTCTGTAGGAGCTGAATGCCTGGCCGGACGCGCCAAGAGCATGGCAGACGCCGGCAGATATTGCTTCCCCTCCCATGGACATGTGCATAGGAGTTTTCATTTCGTCTTTACTATATTCGTCCTGAATGCGTTCCTCGGCTTTTCTGATTAAATAAAGTTTTTTATAGAGCTCAATATTTAATTTTTTTCTAGATATTCGCATGTTGGTTGCGTTTTACAATTTTAAAACCCTTAATCAGCTCTTTTATTCCCCTTTCTAAGCCCCACTCCGGCTTAAATCCGGCGCTTTCTATTTTTGCGTTGCTTACGATATAATTTCTTTTATCCGGATCTTCCCCGACCGGCGCCTCCGTAAAATAAAAATCGGGAATGTGTTTTTTTATCGCCTCGCAAAGCTCACGCTTGCTTAAATTGGCGTCGGACAGCCCGACGTTATACGCTTCGTTTTTCATTTTTTCAAAATTGTTTATCGCGTAGAGAAACGCGCGCGCGACGTCTCTTATATGGATATAATTTCTTTTAAAATCCGCCTCAAAAAGCACGATGAAGCGGTCGTTGACAGCGCGATGGACAAATTCGTTGACCAGGAGATCCAGGCGCATGCGCGGGGAAACGCCGAAGACGGTAGCCAAGCGGAAAGTCACCGCGTTCCCGCTTTCTAAAATTAATTTTTCCGCTTCGGTTTTCAGCCGCCCATAAAGAGAAATCGGCCGGAGCGGAGTTTCCTCCGTGCAATAAACGTCTTTTTCGCCGACGCCGTAACCGCTGTTTGTTGTGGGAAAAACTATTTTTTGATTTGGCTTTCTTAATTTCAAAACTAGCTTAATCGCGTCCAGATTAGTTGTCGTAGCTTCATGCGGAAATTTATCGCACAAAGGCGCGCCAACCAAGGCGGCGAGCGGTATTATTAAATCCGCTTCCGGAACCAGCTTTGACATAAGTTTTTCGTCTCTAGCGTCGCCCCTTACAATTTCCAGGCCGGGATTATGGCAAACATCCAGAAGCGAGATTTGGTTGTATAAAAAATTATCAAGCACAGTAACTTTGTGTCCAGCCGTTAAAAGTTCCGGCGTTAAAACCGAACCGATGTACCCGGCGCCGCCTGTAATTAAAATTTTCATGATATTTTGTTTACGATGCCGCAAATAAATAACACGTCTTTTGCGGTAAGCGATTCATGGTTCGGCAAAAAGAAACCGGAGCTATGGATCTTATCGGCAACCGGATCGCTGAACTTGCCGTATCTTTCAAACCAAAAAGGATGCCTGCCCAAATTGCCGGCGGAAAAAAGCCTGGTTTCTATGCCGTATTTATTAAAAGCATTTACAACGCGTTTTCTATGAGCTTCGTTTTTCGCGAGAGCCCCGAAAGAAATGCTGACAGGGCGGGATCCGGCGGGCCATTTTTGAAACTCGACTCCCCGAATATTTTTAGCGTAAAGCAGATGATTTCTCGCGCGGATAGCGGAGACTTTGTCGGCTTTTCGCATCTGAAGTATCCCCAAAAAAGCCTGTAGATCCGTAGAGCGCAGATTAAACCCAGGCACAAAAAAAGTAAACGGCTCATGAAAGCTGTCAATTTTATATTTTTTTAAAAACCGCGCGCGCGTCGGCTTATCCAAATCTTTCCCCCAGCCGTGGCTTCGAAGCATCAAGAGCAAATCGTAAAGATTTTTGCTGTTTGTATTGACCATCCCGCCTTCAATCGTGGAAAGCTGGTGGCCGAAATAAAAAGAAAACGCGCCCATGTCTCCGAAAGACCCGACCTTCCTGCCGCCGTATTCGGCGCCAAGCGCCGCGCAAGCATCTTCCATCAGCAAAAATTTATATTTTTTCTTAAGGGCAAGAAGTTTTTTCATGTCGCTGGGCACTCCCAAAACCTGCACCATAATGACCAGAGCCGGCTTGTGTTTTTTTAAAATTTTTTCCAGGTGATCCAAATTGAGTCCGAAATTATCCGGATCCGCGCCACACATGATCGGATCAAATCCCAACTGCATAAAAGGGCTTACGGTCGTGGCCCAACCGACCGCGGGCACAACTACTTTTTTATTCTTGAGCCCGCCGGAATATAAAGCCGCGGCGGCCATCAGCAAATTTGCGGAAGATCCTGAATTGCAAAAAACGGCGTATTTCGTGCCGATCCACTTCGCCCATTGCCGTTCAAATTCCAAAGTAAGCCGCCCCTTGGTAAGCTGCGGAGTTTGCCAGCTGTTCGTAAGCCACCCGGCAAGCGCGGCGACATCGCTTTCGTCAATTATATTTTCCGCAAGTTTGTATCGCATAGTGCTTATTAATGTAACTTAAAATAAGTCCTGTATGTTTTATCAGACGGGATAGCTTGACAAAAAGGAGATTTGAATTGAAAACGCCGAAAAAGGTTGGGGCTCCGGTGGAACTTTGTCAAAAGGTCTTCGGGAAAACTGCAATAAGTCAAAACTTTGTAAGCCCATCTGGCGAAGAATACAGCTACCTTCTGTGGACCAATAGCAACGGTTTAACCTCAATTATTTTTCCGCTCACAAACAAAATGGAAATTGTTGCGCTTAAGCAATACAGGCACGGCGCAAACAGAGTAATTTGGGAAGTCCCTGGGGGTTGTTCCAAAAAAGGGAGTGGGGCGCAAAATACTGCCAGCAGGGAACTTTTGGAAGAAACCGGCTTTAAAGCGGCTCGTATTAAATTGCTTTGCGCCAAACCGCTCTGGTTTGAGCCAGCAAATTTGATTGGTCAATATTATCTGTATCTTGCTACCGGATGTAAAAAAATCTGCGAGCCGAAACTGGATAAAACCGAATATATTGAAGTAGTTCTTGTCCCTTGGGAAAAGTGGCTTAAGATGACCAAAGACGGAACGGTGCTCGACTCAAAAACAATTGTAGCAACGCACATGGCCGAAGATTACGTAAAAAACCTCTCTAAATAAGAGAGGTTTTTATTTTAACTTATATTAATCAATATTCGCTCAAGGGCTTCTTTAGTCAAGCGGCGGGGATTATTTTGGACTCGGTCTGTTTTAAAAACGTTTTCAATAATAACATTTCTTGAATTTTCATCTCCGATATTTAGTTCGGTTAATTTTGTTTCAAGGCCGATATCCCGCATAAGATTTTCTAGAAATTCGGCGCCCTCTTTAGGGGTTTGGACGCCCAGCGCGTTCATTAAATCGCGCAATAAATCGCCGTCCATAACTTCCGCGTTATACAAAAACATTTGCGGGAGCGTAAGCCCCACCGCGTGGCCATGCGGTATTCCAAAATAAGCAGTCAAGGGGTATGAAATGGCGTGGCAAGCCGTGGTTTTCGCTATATTGATAGCCTTTCCCGCTAAGTAAGCCGCCTCGCTCATTGCCGCCCTCGCTCGCGGAGTCGGCGAATTAACTGCTTCGGCTAAAGACGCGCTGGCAAGAGATATGGCTTTTCTTGAATACATTTTAGATTCTTCTGTCGCTTTAACTGACCAGAAAGATTCAATGGCTTGGCTCAAGGCGTCAATTCCGGTGGAGGCAGTAATTCGCGGCGGAAGTTTGAAAGTAAATTGTGGATCAACAATCGCGTAATTCGGCAGCATCCATTCGTGAGCCAGAGAATATTTTTGCTTTTCTATATAAACAACGGCGAAATGGGTCGCTTCGCTTCCGGATCCGGCAGTTGTAGGAATCGCGATGAGCAGCTTTCCTCTGCGCAGAAGCGTTTTTTCTCCGGTAATAAAAGCCTCAAAAGGCTCGTCATGCTCCGCCAAAATATTAATTGATTTTGCCATGTCCATGACACTGCCCCCGCCTACTGCTATGACAATATCGGGCGGAAATTGCTTAAAAACCGCAACGCCTTTTCTGATATCATCTAAGCCGGTGCTTGCCGAAAAATCATAAAAACGCGTTACTTCGTAATCTTTTAGCAAGGCCTCTAAAGCCTCTTGTGCGCCGGAGAGCTCATACGATGTTTTCCCTGTTACTAAAAAAACGCGCCTGGCTTTCTCTGTGCCCAAAATTCGCGAGAGAATATTTATCGTATCCATTCCCAAAAACTCCTCTTCTTGCTTCATCCTGAAATAAAACGCATAAAATCGCTTTTGTTTTCCTCGGGAGAACGCGTTGGACGCCCGAGATTTCCGCGAGAACCGTGCTTGACTTTAATTTCAAGCAAAACCGGGCCTTTGCTTTGCTTTACCAATGAGATCTTTTTTATTAAATCTCCGCGATTTTTCGCTAAAAATGCCCGCTTATAGCCGGCTGTCTTTGCCAGCGACGCGAACCTGATATGATTAGCCCCAGTCTCCTGGCCGCCAACAGAATCGTGCACGCCGTTATTAAAAATCACATGCTTGAAATTTTTGGGAGCGCGCTTGCCTATGACGCCGAGGTGGCCCATGTGCATAATCGCCGCGCCGTCGCCATCCAAGCAGTAGATTTGTCGTTTCGGTTTTGAGAGCGCTATTCCAAGCGCAATAAGCGACGCGTGCCCCATAGACCCGACGGTCAAGAAATCTCTCGCGTGGCCGTGCTTCAAAAACTCCCGATACTCAAAAAGTTCGCGCGACGTTTTGCCGGTTGTTGAAACTACTATATCTTTTGGGCCGAGGCGGTCTATAACTTCTTTTACGGCTTCTTCGCGCGATAGCGCGTATGGCGAATTTTTTTTCTTTTTGGACGCGTACGGAGCAAAAGCGCCTTCCTTTACCAAAAACGCGTAAGGCGCGCTTTCTTTTTTTAAATAACGGTTCGCTTTTTTGAAAATATTTTCAAGATTAGCGGAGGAATTTCGCGCGATTACGGCATACGGTATCCCTAACGTTCGCAAAAGCGCCGGGGTAA
>CAYIFM010000007.1:0-14469 GCA_964362705.1 uncultured Candidatus Saccharibacteria bacterium
ACGACTATCCTGAAGCGGTTAAAGTTACCGCGACTGTTGCTGGATGCTTCGCGGTGAAAGGCGATTGGAGTTCTACGGAACGTTTCCAAGTCTGGCCGCGCGCGAAAGGTCATTGCGCCTGGCTGGCGCATGAACAAAATAAAAGAGGAGGGTAGCAAGCAGCTGCCCTCGTTTTTTTTATTGCAAATCAGCTCGTGGTTTGCTACGCTATCGTTTAGATTTTGATAGAATGGAATAAATATGGTTATGGTGAAAAAGCGGAAAAAGAAGGAAATCGGGGCGCCGGAGTGGGATCTTTCGGATCTTTACGCGGGAGCCAACGATCCGAAAATTGACGCGGATTTGGTGAAAGCCGCCAAAGAGGCGGAGGTTTTTGAAAGCCGCTTGAAAGGTCAAGTGAAGCATTTAACCGAGGTCGCCTTGCTCGCGGCGCTCATAGATTACGAAGTCATTTGGGAAAAACTTTATAAAGTTGGCGACTATCCAAGTTTGCTTGTGTCTTCCGACACTTCCAACGAAGCTTTCAAGAGCTTGGACAAAAAGATTGAAACAAAAATAACCGAAATCAGAAACCACCTTTTGTTTTTTGAGCTTGAGCTTTTTGAATTGGACGAAGCGGAGTGGGACAATCTTGTTTCGCACCCGAAGCTCGCGGATTTCAGGCATTTTCTTCTGGCTCTACGCCAATGGAAACCTTATCATCTGTCTTTTTTGGAGGAGCGCGTTTTAAATGAAAAGGCGCCCACTTCTTCCGGCGCCTTGGGCAATATTTTCCAAAACTTTATTTCTGGAATGACTTTTAAAGTTAAGGTCGGGAAAGAAACCAAAACAATGTCGGAAACCGAGCTTTTGAATCTGCTCCATCATCATTCGCGGGGCGTCCGCAAAACCGCCGCCGACGCTTTTTCCGCCGGGCTTACCCGAGAGAGCGGATTATTCACCGATTTGTATAACTATTCCATTCAGGATTACGCTGTTGAAAACAAATTAAGAGGCCACAAATATCCGGAAGAGCGCAGAAACTTATCCAATGAAATCACAAAGGAGTCCGTGGAATCGTTGGTTAAGGCAAGCGCAGAGGGCATGCATTTGGCGGCGAGGTATTACGCGTTGAAAGGTAAAATTTTGGGCATATCTCCTCTCCATGAATATGACCGCTACGCTTCGCTTAAAGCGACAAAGAGGGTTGTGCCTTATCAGGAAGCCAAGAAAATAGTATTGGACGCCTACTACGGCTTTTCAAAAAAAATGGGAATGGTTGTTGAGGAGTTTTACAAAAATAATTGGATTGACGCCAAGATAAGAAAAGGGAAAAGAGGCGGCGCTTTCTGCTCTTCTCCATCGCCGCGTCTCCATCCTTATGTTCTTACAAATTTCCAAGGGTCTCCCAGAGACGTGATGACGGAGGCGCACGAGCTTGGGCACGGCGCGCACGGGATGTTAGCGCGCGGTCAGCATTTTTTGGATTATAATACTCCTTTAACAACTGCCGAGACCGCATCGGTTTTCGGAGAGATGCTGGTTTTTGAATCTTTGAAAAATCAGGCTTCTTCGGATGAAGAAAGGCTTTCGCTCCTTACGCAAAAAATTGAAGATATTATCGCGACCGTTTTTAGGCAAATCGCGATGTATAAATTTGAGGCGCGAGCGCATTATTATTTTCGCGAGCACGGGCGGATTTCTACGGAGCAATTAAATGCTTGGTGGAACGAAGAACAGCAAGCGATTTTCGGAGATTCTCTTATTTTGCGGCCGGAGCACGGATGCTGGTGGATGTATATTCCGCATATTATTCATACGCCTTTTTACGTGTACGCCTACGCTTTCGGCGAGCTTCTGACGCTTTCGCTCTACGCCAAATACAAAGCTCACGAGCCGGATTTTGAAGAAAGGTATGTGGGGTTGCTTTCCGCCGGAGGTTCGCGCTCGCCGGAAGAGCTTCTGCTGGGATTCGGAGTAAATGTCGCCGATGAAAATTTCTGGAAAGAGGGGCTAAAAGTTTTTGAGAATTTTTTGAAGGAAGCCGAAGAATTGGCAGATAAATTGGGCTATTAAAAACAAAATAAAACTGATTAGCAGTTTGCTAACCAGTTTTTTATGTCTTCGTTATCGCGCTCAAGCCATTTGATGTTCGTGCGTACGGTTTCCACGATTTGTTTCATTGTGCGGCTTGCTCCTTCCAGCTTGTGAGTTTTAAAGAATGTTTCTACATCCTCCAGTTCTTTTCTGCTGACGAATCCGCTCGCTATGCCGTCAAGAGCTCGGGGGAGGATAAATAATCCACCTCCATGGTAACGCTCAACCACCATCTCCCAGTTGGTTTTCAAAAATTCCCAGGCGAGAGGTCTCGCCTTCTCATTCATTCCGAGAAACGCCATGGGAATAAACCAGTCTTGAGAGCGGACTTTGTCTGAAATAGCAAAATCAAGAACCCTTTTTACGATTTCCGGTTTTCTGAATGCCCCAAAAGACCTCAACACTCTGATTTTTTCTTGATGATCGTCCGTTGATTCGTAAATTTTGAGAAGCGCTTCAAATTCTTTCACCTCGCCCTGCCTCGCGGTCAAGCTGTAGACAACTTGTTTTAAGTCCGGATCAAGCGCTTTGCCTTTTAGCAAATTTTCAAACGCAATCAGCGCTTCTTCCAAAGTTGCCTAGCTTCCGTATGTGCCAAGGTTTGCCAGAATCATTGAACGCAACAGGATATCGGTATGTTTTTCATCCGGTTTTTTGTCCCAGCCAATTTTTCTCGCGGCTGGCCAAAGCATATCTTTTGCGAAGTTAGCGAAACGCTCTTTGGTTTCGCCACTAAGAATATGATTAACGGCGCTTAAGTTGCCAATGATTGTTGACCAGACGCTATAATCAAATTTTTTGTCGTTTTCCTGCGCCGCGACCATATCCAGCGCTTGCGAAGTTTTTATGTACCCCGCTTTTGCCAGCGCCAGCGAATCATCCAAAAGCCCAATGCGGTCTAGTTTGGGAATTTTTCCTCGGCGCATAGCCGCAATCAGGCAGCCCCACAGGTCGTCAGCATATGCAGTTCTGTAAAATCCACTTTGGCCTGCATTGAGCTTTATGAAAGTACGCGAGCCGGCATATGGGATTTTGATTTTGGAGCTTTTTCGGGCCAGCAAAAGCGATTCGTGCGCCGGACCGTCAAAGCACTTGTAGAGAATTTCTATCGGAACTTTCCACGATAAATTTTCTTTGTCTTGCCTGCCGTCAGCAAAAAACCGCTTTTGCCGAAAACTTAGCTCAACCGTTCCGTCTGCACGCACAATTTGGCTGGGATTTGATGCAAAAATCACAGGATAGCCCGGCTGCTTAGTATATCGCGCCATAATTTCGTGAACCGGCTTTCCGGAAACCTCTTCCAATGCCTTCCACAGATCCGCAGTTGTCGCGTTACCGTAAGCATGACGTTTTAAGTAAAGCCGGAGTCCCTTTCGAAAATCCTCGCCAAGATAGCGTTCCAGCATCCGGTTGACCACCGAACCTTTGGCGTAAGTGATGGCGTCAAAAGTTTCCCTGATCTCGTACGGATTTTTTACGTCAATTTCTATAGGATGCGTGTTTTGTAGGCTATCCATATCAAGCGCAGACAGATAATCGTCTGCAACGTATTGTGTCCATACATCCCACTCCGGAAACTGATGGTCTACTGCTTTCGGCCCCATGTATGACGCGAAGCCCTCATTTAGCCAGAGATCCGTCCACCATTTCATTGTGACTAAGTTCCCGAACCACTGGTGGGTAAGCTCGTGATCTACTACTTCTGCAACACGCTGGCGAGCCGCGGCCGAATCATTTTTGGGATCTATGAGCAGCGCCGTCTCTCGATAAGTAACTAATCCCCAATTTTCCATTGCTCCGGCAGCAAAATCTGGCAGTGCCACCATATCCATTTTAGGCAGTGCGTAAGGAATACCAAACCACTCGCCGAAATACGGCAAAGTGTGCTTTGCGCATTCCATTGCGAATCTTCCCCACCCTTCTTTTCCGGGAGTTGTCCAAATCCTTATCGGCACGCCGTTTTTGTCCACATCTCCAATATATTCAAGATGCGCCACGACAAACGCCAAAAGATAAGTGGACATAATGGGAGTTTTTGCAAATGTTACGTGCTTTATATTTCCGCTGGCCAGGACGGAGGATTCGGGCATGTTGGATAATGCGGTCATGCCAAGCGGCACATGCAGTGTTACGGAAAAAGTCGCTTTCTTGGCTGGCTCGTCCCAGCAGGGGAAACATCGGCGTGCATCAGTGGCTTCAAATTGCGTAGCCGCGCCCCATCGCTTTTCTCCATTTAATTCGTAAGATGTCCGGTAGAACCCATGCATTTTGTCGTTAAGTTCGCCTGCGAATTTGATTTTAAGAACCCTGATGTCGGTTCCGAGCCTTGTTTTAAATTCAAGCGTTACGGTTTCCATCTTCTGATTCGGCGTTACTTTTACCATCTTGAAGGACGCATACTCTCCGAACGCTTCTGCGTCAAGTATTTTAAGATCTGCGGCGTGAAGAGTTATTTTTGAGGTAGGCTTGAAAACTACTACAGCTATGGTTACTTCTCCGGTGAAGGTAAATTTTTCCAAATCCGGCGTAAGCTCAATATCGTAATGAACTGGTCTGACATTCTCCGGCAGCAAATACGGGTTTTTCTTGGCCATCGGCGGCGCTCCTTTTCAAGGATTTTCTGAAGAAAAAATAGCAAACGAAAATAGCCGTGTCAAGCGGCTATTTTCTATTCTTTGACTATAAGCCGAATTCTGTATCCCGACTTGCGTCGGGACGGTAGCCATCTGTCTGGGTCCTCGATTGCTCTCGGGCTCTTGCCCCCGTTGGATGGGGTTGCACCGGGCAAGTGTTTTCAGCACCAACACCTCGCGGTGCCGGTGTGTGCGCTCTTACCGCACAATTTCACCTTTGCCTTCCCGCCTTTAGGGCGGAAGTCGGCCGTATATTTTCTGTTGCACTGTCTGTCCCCGCAAAATTCCTTTTGCGAAGCGTGGCTGTTAGCCACTGCCTCTAATCTCGTCCACCGGTTGGCGGACGGAATGGTGTTCGGACTTTCCTCCCACGCCCAAAGCTTGCGCATTGAGGCGGGGCGGCTACCCGTCAAAGAACAATTCTATTATATATCACTTTATGCTATAATACAACTCATATGGAAAACGCAAAAAACGACATTTTTTTCAAAGTTGGGCAATGGTGTTTAATGGCTTTGGCTTTTCTTTTCCCGTTGTGGTTTTTGCCGACGACCTTGGCGCCCGTGGAGTTTAACAAGGCGTTTTTGCTGCCGATTTTAGTATTTTCGGCTTTTGTTTTATATCTTATAGATTCCATTAAAAATGGGAAAATCAACACGGTTTATCATTGGATTTTATGGATTTTGATCGCGCTGGTTTTGTCGTGGCTGGTTTCTGCTTTAGTTGCCGGCTCCCCGCAGGCTCTTTGGGGCGGGGGAGCGTCTTTTAACAGTTTTTTCGATATTTTGACTTTTGCCTTGCTCTCGTTCATGGTGGCCGTTTTTTTCACGGATTCTTTGTCTTTGGAAAAACTGTTTTTTTCGTTTTTTCTAGGACTTGCCTTGTTTGTTTTATCTCTGTGGATTTTTTCAGTTTTCGGACTAGGCAAATTTCTGGGAGGTTTTTTCGCGAACCGCGCTTTTAATACGATGGGATCTTGGAATAGCGCTGGATTCGTCGCGGCTTTTTTTACCATAATGCTCTATCCGCTTCTCGGCGCTTTTCGCGGCAAAGCTTTGGCGTTGCTGTATGTTTTATTTTGCCTCGGCCTCTTTTTGGCGCTTTATGTCGGCGCGCCTTTGCCGCTTATTATTTTGGGCGCTTTCGGGCTTTTGCTTTTAAGCTATTCTATTTGGAAGCGTTTGCTCAACTTTTCTGCGGTAATTATCCCGGTGTTTTTAATTTTAATTTCCGTTTTTGGATATTTGTTCAGGGCCAATATCGCCAATCTGATTTCTTTTCCGGCTCCAACGGAAGTAAGCGTATCCCCGATAGCTACTTGGCGGGTTTCGGCGGAGGGGCTTAAAGCCAATTTGCTTTTCGGCAAAGGACCCGGATCTTTCGGCTATTTATGGGACGAATTTAAGCCGTTGGAAATAAATGGAACAGTTTTTTGGGGCGTCAGATTCGTTTCAGGATTTTCTTATTTGCTGACGCTTTTGGGAGAATTAGGGCTTCTTTCCTGGCTCTTGCTTTTGGCGTTTCTTGGAGCGCTTTGGTTTTTTAATATTAAGGCCGTTTCGCGCGCCACCGACAACTCGATTTCCGGCGGCATTGTCTTTTTTTCTTTTCTTTCGCTTTCTTTCACTATTTTGATGCTGGCGTTTTACACGCCCAATTATCCGCTAATCGGTTTGGGTTTCTGGTCCATAGGCTTTGCGTTGGCGTCTCTTTGCAACGCGGGCATAATAAAAAAATCCGACATTCTTTTATTTAGCGAAGGCCCGAAAGGATTTATTTCCGCTTTGCTCGTCGTGTTTTTGATCATCATCGGCATCGGAGGCATTTATATAGCTTCCGCCAGATATGTAGGCCAGGTTGCTTTCGCCAGAGCGCTCGATATTTTTAACAGTTCGGGTGATTTGGACGCGGCGGAAAAAAATATTTTAGTAGCTTTGCGCGCGGATAGGAGCAATGACGTTTATCTGCGCACTCTTTCGGATATTTATATGTTGCGGGCGAAAATGGCCTTACAGGATAAAAGCGTATCGCAGGATCTTTTGGGATCCCGCTTTAAAGACGCTCTGGATAAGGCGATTTCGGCAAATCAAGTTGCCACCTTAGCCGCTCCGTCCGATTTCCAAAATTTTGAAGCGCTCGGCAAAATATACGAGTTTCTCGCGCAGTTGAATACCGCGGGCGCCGCGGATGCGGCTCTCGCGCAGTATGACGAAGCATTGAAGCATTCGCCTAAAAATCCGTTGCTTTGGAAAAACAAAGCCTTGATTCATTTGGCAAGCTTTACTATTAAGAAAGACAACGAATTTTTAAAGAAAGCCGAAGAAGCGCTTTTAAAGTCGGTAGAACTGAAGCCCGATTATGCAGAGGGCCATTTTCTGCTTGCTCAAATATATGACGCGGAGGGCAGAACCGCCGAAGCCATAGAAAGAGGCCGTGCGGCGGCCATGCTTGCTCCTAAGGATGTCGGAACATTATTCCAGCTGGGGCTTTTGTATTACCGCTCCAACAAGTTGCCGGAGGCCGAGGACGCGTTAAATCAAGCGCTTGTTATCAATACGAATTATTCTAATGCCAGGTACTTTTTGGGATTAATTGACGATCGCACTTCCAGAAAGCAGCAGGCAATTTCCGAATTTGAAAAAATAGCAGGCCTTAATCCGGATAACGAAGAAGTTAAGAAAATTTTGTCAAACCTGCGCGCCGGCAAAGCTGCTCTTTTCGGAATTACTCCGCCGGCTCCTTCGCCGGAAAAAAGAAAAGAATTGCCGGTCAAAGAAAGCGCCGGGCAGGCCGCAAAGAAGTCAAAGTCCCAGTAAAGCCTCATGAGGTTTCCCAAAATTTTTCACGCGGAATTGAGCGATGTTCATCATGCCGCCTTTTGGCTTGGTTTTTTCGGGATTTTAGCCGACATTTTAGGGCTTTTAAGAGACAGGCTTTTGGCCGGCACATTCGGGGCTTCACGCGAACTTGATATTTATTACGCCGCTTTCCGGGTGCCGGATTTTTTATACACCATACTTTTGCTTTTCACCGCTTCAACCGCGATTATCCCGATATTTTTAAAAAATTTTAATGAAGACAAAGAAAAAGCAGCGGAGCTTTTGGGATCTATAATTATTTATTTTTCTTTTGCCTTGTTGGTTTTAAGCGCGGTAGCGTTCTTTTTTATGCCGGAGTTTGTTAAATTTTCTTTGCCTGGATTTTCCGAAAAGGATCTGGGGCGCACTACGCTGCTTTCCAGAATTTTGCTTCTATCGCCGATTTTTTTGGGATTTTCAAATATTTTTTCAAGCGTAACGCAGGCTTTTAGGAGATTTTTTGTTTACGGCTTAGCACCCGTTTTTTACAATATCGGGATTATTTTGGGCATCTCGTTTTTTTACAACTTTTTCGGGCTTCCGGGTCTGGCGTGGGGCGTGGCATTGGGGGCGTTGCTGCATATGGCTCTGCAGATCCCGTCTTTGAGAAATGTCGGGGTTTTGCCGAAATTTAAAAAAATGAAAGGCCGTGGAGAGCTTCTAAAAATTATGTGGCTTTCTTTGCCGCGGACTTTGGGGCTTTCCATCACTCAATTTACGACGCTTATTCTTACCGGGATAGCTTCTACTTTTTATCAAGGCAGTATCGCTATTTTTAATCTCGCGCTGAATTTGGAATATATTCCCGTGACCATAGTCGGGCTTTCTTACAGCGTGGCCGCTTTCCCAAACCTGGTTTCGTTTTCCCTCTCTAAAGCCAAGGATGATTTTAAGAAACATTTTTCCGCGGCCATACGGCATATAATGTTTTGGACGCTTCCGATGGCTGTTTTAATTTTGGTCTTACGCGCCCAAATTGTCCGCGTTATTTTGGGGTCAGGGGCTTTTAGCTGGGCGGACACCAGGCTTACCGCGGCGGCGCTTGCTATTTTAAGTTTGGCGATAATTTTCCAAAGCCTTTTTATGCTTTTGGTGCGGGCTTTTTACGCGGAGGGAGAATCGTGGCGGCCTCTCGCCATAAATATTGTTTCCGCGCTGCTGTCTATCGGGGCCGCGTTTTGGTTTTCTTTGGAGTTTAGCGCTGGAGGGGCTTTGGCGGATTTTTTCAGATCAGCGCTTAGGTTGGACGGCATTGCGGATTTGAGAGTTATCGCCTTATCGCTCGGGATTTTTATAGGCGGTTTTTTTAATTTTATTTTTTTATTTTTGGCGTTCAGAGCTTCTTTCGGTTGGTTTCCGACGGACGGAATTGGCCGAGCGGTTTTTCAGATAATTTCCGCCAGCTTCATTGCCGGCTTGGTGAGTTATTGGGGGCTTAACGTTTTTTCTTTGATTTTTAATCTCCACACGTTTTTAGGCGTGTTTTTGCAGGGTTTTTTAGCCGGTATTTTGGGCATTTTAGTTTTTTTAGGGATACTCTGGTCTTTGGGCAACAAAGAGCTTTCGGAAGCTTACTTTAGCCTGCGCGGTCTTTTTAAAGAGAAACAAAAAAGCAGGGAAGACATGGTCCCTGCCCCGGAGCCGGAGAAATTGCTTTAAATCAAAAGCGTTTGCCGACCATCGCTCCCAGATTTAGGATTTTATTAAAAACCCCTCCGATAAGCGATTTTTCTTCTTGCTCTTTTTCTTTCAGCACTTCCGCTCCGCATTTCTTTTTGGTGAGAAGCTTTCCGTCGTAATATATAAAAATATAATACCTTTCTATTCCTGATTTGTCTTTGGTTGTTGAAGAAGACCAAAAACTTCCTTCTTCCAGTGTTTCCAGCGCTACATAAGGAAAAATCAAAGTTTTGTATCTCTGGAGTTCCAGAATGTGATCTTTATATTTTGCCGGATCATCAATCATCGGCCGCATTTGGTCCGTTCCGAACATATATTTTGCTCCGTCCGCGCCTACGAAATGTTGGACATTCGGGTTGCTTGGTTCAAAACACAGTTTCGCGACTTCTGCTTCCGTCATGCTTTCCTTCGCCGCCACAAAAGCCGCATCCATTTTTTTAACATCATTATCACAAACGCCGGTTAGCACTGTTTTCCGCTTAGTTTCCTGATTGATGCCGCGTATTGTACCGCACCCGCCGATCAAAATGAGAATAATCGCCAAAAAAGCTTGTAAATAATCGCGCATTTAACATTCCTTGCTCTAGAAATATGTTTAGCAAAGCTGTAAAATAAGTCAAATGCCCGACATAAGGAATTTTTGCATAATCGCGCATATTGACCACGGCAAATCCACGCTGGCGGATCGTATGCTGGAGATTACCAATACCGTTGAAGCCCGCAAGATGCGCGAGCAATTTTTGGATATGCATCCGTTGGAGCGCGAGCGGGGGATTACTATCAAAATGCAGCCTGTTACGATGCGCTATAAAAATTTTGTTTTGAATTTAATTGATACTCCCGGCCATATTGATTTTAACTATGAAGTTTCGCGGGCCTTGGCCGCTGTGGAGGGCGCCGTTCTTTTGGTTGACGCCACGCAAGGGGTGGAGGCGCAGACGATTTCTAATGTTGAGCTGGCCCGGGAGTTGAAGCTCAAAATTATTCCGGTAGTCAATAAAATCGATTTGCCGCAGGCGCGCGTTAAAGAAACCAAGGAGGAAATCAAGAATCTGCTTGCGGTTTCGGATGAAGAAATTTTAGAAGTTTCCGCGCGCACCGGAGAAGGCGTGGAACAATTATTGGAAGCGGTGATTAAACAGATTCCGCCGCCCGCGACATCCTACGAGGCGCGCGCTCTGATTTTTGATTTTGAGTATTCGCTGCATCGCGGGGTAATCGCGCACGCAAGAGTTTTCGGCGGGGAGCTTAAGAAAGGAGATAAATTAATGTTATTCGCGGGGGAAGATCATTTCACCGCGTTAGAGGTCGGAGTTTTCAAGCCGGAGCTTCAAGAAAAAGCTTCGCTTGCTTCAGGAGAGATAGGTTATATAGTGACAGGCATCAAAGAGGCAAAGGTAGTAAGGGTTGGAGACACTCTGCTCAAAGACCATTCTGCTTCGCAGCCGCTCCCGGGCTATAAGGAGCCGCGGCCCGTGGTGTTTTCCAGCCTTTATCCCGCAAGCCAGGATAAATTTGAAGATTTTAAAAAGGCCTTAGAAAGGCTCAAGCTTTTGGATAGCTCCATTTCTTTTGAAGAAGAATCGAGCGGGGTTTTGGGCAGAGGTTTTAGGTGCGGATTTTTAGGCATGTTGCATTTGGAAATTGTGGTCGAGAGATTAAAAAGAGATTTTATGGTGGAGGTCGTCGCGGCGACTCCTACTGTCCGGTATAAGCTTATTACAAAAAATGGAGAGACGGAGGTTTATTCCCCGGCAAAATTTCCTCCCGAGCATGAGATCATTGAAATATGGGAGCCTTATTTAAAAATTGAAATTTTAGCTCCGCCCGAAAAACTTTCGGGAGCACTCAAGCTTTTGGCGGATCGCGAAGCGGAGATAGGAGATACCAAAAAATTTTCCGCCAACCGCTTTAAGCTTGACGCAAAGCTTCCTTTAAGAGAGCTCATGCGCGATTTTTTTGATGAGTTAAAAAGTGCCTCTCAAGGCTACGCTTCGTTGAGTTACGAATTTTTGGAAATGAGAAAGGCGGATTTGGTGAAGCTGGAAGTTTTAATCGCCGAAGAGTCAGAGCCGGCATTTTCTAAAATTGTTCCCAGAGCCAGAGCCCAAAAAGAAGCGGAAGAAACGGTGGAAAAACTTTATAAAATTCTTCCGCGGGCTCTTTTCGCTTTAAAAATCCAAGCCGCCGTTTCCGGTAGGATTTTAGCTTCGCGCGCCCTGCGAGCTATGGCCAAAGACGTAACGGGGCATCTTTACGGAGGCGATAGATCCCGCAAAATGAAGCTTTGGAAAAAGCAAAAAGAAGGAAAAAAGAAACTCCGCGCCCGAGGCGATTATCAAATCCCCCCTGCTGTTTTCTTGAAAATGATAAGAAAATAAAAAAGCCCTAAGTGAAATCAAAGGGCTTTTTTGTTTTTTAATATTTTTTTATGTTCAATCCATGCGCAAATGCGCTTTGATGTATGGCGAAACGCGCTCCAGAGCGAGCGCGTAACCAGCTTCTCTGTACGGAATGCCGTATTTTTTTGAGATTTGAATTAATTCTGCGCCATTTGTTCTAAACATTGTTTCCAGGGCGGCTCGTACATCGTCTTCGTTGTTATCCGGAATTCGAATCCGCAAATTAGACGGATTTTTTCTGGTATTTCTAGCCCATTCAAAATATGAGACGGTTACTCCTCCGGCGTTGGCATAAATATCCGGAATAACTTTTATGCCGCGCTGATTCAATATTTCATCCGCATCCGCGAGAGTCGGGCTATTCGCTCCCTCTAAAACCACTTTGAAATTCATTGCAGGCGCGATACTGGTAGTAATGACGTTTTCTATTGCCGCGGGCACGAAAATGTCAGCTCCCAATGCCATTAATTCATCGAAAGAAGCCTTGAGATAATCGGGCGAAACGCTTTCAAAGCCGTTTATGGTTTTGAATTTGTTTGATTCCGCGTATCCCGACATTTTTTGTATATCTAGTCCCGCCGGGCAATAAACGCCTCCGAATTGATCAATAACTCCGATGATTTTTATTTTAAACTCTTCTGCAAATTTGCAAAAATACGACGCGACATTGCCGAATCCTTGGACAATGGCCGTTGGATTTTCCTGCAGATGTATTTCTTTGGCGCCGAGAAAGGTTTGCAGGGCTAAATGTAGTCCTAATCCGGTGGCTGATTTTCTCCCGCAAATTCCGCCGTTTCCGACAGATTTCCCGGTAACTACCCCTTCCCCGATGATGTTGTCTCCAGTGTAGTCGATGTAAAAATTGCAAATCCAATCCATAATTGTCTCGTTCGTGCCCATATCTGGAGCCATAACGTCCTTGCGAGGAGACATTTTCCCGTCGTCAATCGCGCGTTTTGCGAAAGCCAGAGTCAGGTCTTCTAAAACATCTTTTGTAAGTTCTAGAGGATTAACGGCTATGCCTCCCTTGGCGCCTCCATGAGGCTCGTTCATAATCCAAGATTTGATGGACATTTCTATCGCGTGTCCCTCCATTTGCGAAAGCGAAACATCGGGATGATAACGCAAGCCGCCTTTCCAAATATCCGCAGAGCCGGATTTTCTATGCAAAACCCTGACTGCTTTATAGCTTTTAGGAATTCTTTCTAATGGGTTTGTGGGATTCGGAACTTTGATAGTGATGCTTGGCGACCACCTGTCTTCGCAGTCGCAAAGATATTCAAGCATCCAATTTGGGACGACTTGAGGCCCCAATTTTTGTGCAGCCTTTTCAATCCTAACTCTGATGTTTTTTAATGCGTCTGTTGCCACAATTTTCTCCTTTTCAAAGAGCTATCCCACATAGGGGATAATCAAAAAGCCGATCATGGAGAGCGCCACTAGGATTGTGACGATCTTCCAGACGATCGCTGCTTTTTTTCGCCCCTTGGTCATGCTATAAATAAGGTATCATGGCGTTAAGCGATTTTCAAGAACGCAAAGAAAGCGACCGGGTTTTATTTTCGTCCCCGTTGATATTGATAGTTTCGGCCCTGGTCATTGTCATGATTATCGGAACTTCGAGAATTTTTAAGAGCTATTCTGCCTTGCGCAAAGATATTTTGGCAACTAAGGCGGAAATCAGCGCTCTTGAGCTGGACAAGATTGAATACGAATCGAGACTTAGCCAATTACGGACAGAAACAGGCCTTGAAAAAGAAGCCAGAAGCCGCTTTAATTTAAAAAAGTCCGGAGAAGAGGTAGTGATTTTTACGGAGAGCGAAAACGCAGCGCGCTTGGGCGGAGTGAGCGGCAAGCTGGCTTCTTTGTTTAGCCTTTTTAAGCAATGGCTTATCCGCCCATTTTTAAATGCGATTAATTTTTAAAAAACGGTATTGGATTTTGATTTTGGCGGTTATTTTTTTGGCCGGGGCGGCGGTTGCCGCCTACGGCTTTGTTCCCGTTATGAAAGTCGGCGGCAAAACGATCGTTTTCGCGGAATATCTTAAAACCTATTCGGCAATTAAGTCTTATGATAAAATTTCCCGGCGTTCGGCTGCTCCGGCCGCGGAAATCACAAGGCAGGCGCTCGAGACTCTCGTGGAAAACAGATTTTTGGATATTCTGGCGGAGCGCACGAACACGGATTTTAAAAAAGAAGCCGAGAGGTTGGTGGAAGATTCAATCAAAACGACGCCCAACCTTTCTTTAGAGGAAGCCGCCAAAAAAATCTATGGGCTTAGCGAAACTGATTTTAAAAGGCTGGTGCTGTTGCCCCAGGCAGAAAAAGATTTGCTGACGCAACACTATTCGTATAACCCCGCGGAGCTGCAGAATTTATTGAACGATTTGGCAAAAAACGCGCAAATTAAAATTTATTACCCGGGCTATTATTGGGACGGAGAGGTAAAAATTAAAAAATAAAGCGGGTATAGTTTAGTGGCAGAATGATTGCTTCCTCCGCCAAAAGGCCAAAGGCCATTTAGGCGGACCCGCCTAACTGCGAAGCTGTTGGCGGGCAAGCAAACAAATTTATGTATTATACTTATGTTTTGTTGTGTATAGATAGTCGCGGAAACCGCAAGAAATTTTATATTGGTTCTACGGAAAATTTGCGGACGAGATTATTGAAGCACAAAACTAAAAGCGTTGATACAACAAAAAGTTTTGATAAAATTGAGTTGCTCTATTATGAAGCATGCCGCAATAAAACAGATGCTAGAAAAAGGGAACTTCAGCTTAAAACAGGCTTTGGTAGAGGATATATTAATAAGCGACTAG
>CAYIFM010000008.1:0-8609 GCA_964362705.1 uncultured Candidatus Saccharibacteria bacterium
GATGTTATCGGCGTGATAGCAGTTGCTGATACCGCCCGCGAAAATTCAAAGAAAACCATCGCCGAGTTGAAACGGATTGGCATTGAAACTATTATGATTACGGGAGATAACGAGCGTACAGCCGAAGCGATCGCGAAACAGCTCGGCGTGGCTCGCGTGTTTGCCGAGGTCTTGCCAGCCGAAAAGGCAAACTGGGTAAAGAAACTCCAAGGTGAAGGCAAATTTGTCGCCATGGTCGGCGACGGAATAAATGACGCGCCTGCTTTGGCGCAATCCGACATCGGCATAGCGATAGGCGCCGGGACAGATGTCGCCATTGAAACCGGAAATATTGTTTTAATGAAATCGGATCCGTACGACATAGTCGCCGCCATCCGCCTAAGCAAGGCGACGGTCACAAAAATGAAACAAAATCTTTTTTGGGCGGCGATTTATAACATGCTCGCGATTCCAGTCGCGGCGGGCGTTTTTTACAATTCGCTCGGCTGGTCGCTTCGTCCGGAAATTTCCGCTCTTTTAATGTCGGCATCGTCTATTATTGTCGCGACAAATGCGGTATTATTGAAGAAGGTCGAACCAAAATTAAAGCTATAATTCATTAATAATTAAAAAATAATATGACACAATTTCAAAAAATATCTTTGTTTTTACTGCGCGTTTCTTTGGGCTGGCTTATGTTATATTCCGGCATCAATGCCCTGACCACTCCGGGCTGGTCCGCCGCCGGTTATCTTAAAGGCGCGAAAACATTCGTTGTTTTTTATCAGTGGCTTCTGCAACCAAATATTTTGCCGATTACTAATTTCATGAACGAATGGGCTTTGACTCTGCTCGGCGTTTCTTTGATTCTCGGCGTGTTTGTCAGATTCAGCGCGCCATTGGGGGCGCTTCTCATGCTGCTTTATTATTTTCCGATTCTTGCGTTTCCTTATCCCAACGCTCATGCTTTTATAGTTGACGAGCACATCATATACGCGTTTGCTTTGCTCTTGCTCGCCGCGGTTGGCGCGGGAAGAGTTTGGGGGCTTGAGAATTGGTGCGCAAATCTGCCGATTTGTTCTCGTTTTCCGCGGCTCCGCAACTGGTTAGGATAAATAATATGTTTGGAAGGTCCAAGTTTTCATCAGCGTCTTATTTGAGGAATTTTATATTTGGCGTGGAAGACAGCTTGGTATCCACCGTCGGGCTTCTTTCCGGAGTCGCGATAACCGGAGCGGAAACGCGCGCGATTTTTGTTACCGGCATTATTTTGATTTTTGTTGAGGCCTTTTCAATGGCGGCGGGAAGTTTTCTTTCGGAACATTCGGCGGAGGAATTCGCGCAAAAAACAGAAATGCCGTTTAGGGGATCGTTTTTTTTGGGGAGCGTGATGTTTGTTTCATATTTTTTTGCCGGGTTTGTTCCTCTCTTGCCATATGTTTTTTTCTCAATTAACTTTGCTTTTTGGTATTCCATAGGATTTTCCCTTTTAGCGCTTTTGTTGCTCGGAGTTTTTAGCGCGAAGATTTCCAAAATAAATTTCATAAAAGGAGGCGCAAGAATGCTTGTCATTGGAGGCATTGCCATCGCGGTTGGAATTTTAGTCGGTCGCGTTGCTACTGGTTTGTATTGATAGCCGTTCGCCATTGGCTTTTTAAAAGTAGCAAAACATTGGTATAATTTAATAAAACAAATGTTTAATTTAAAAGGCAAAGTTGCTTTAGTAACCGGCGCCAAGCGAGGAATGGGCAGAGCGCACGCTTTGGCGTTGGCCGCGGCCGGCGCGAAAGTTATTGTAACTGATAAAATCGGCGAGGAGTGTTTGCCCGTGGTTGAAGAAATAAAATCAAAAGGCGGCGAGGCGATATGTTTAAAAATGGATGTTTTAAATAAAGCGGAGATTGATCGGGCATTCGATGAAACGATAAAGCGGTTCGGCCGATTGGATATTTTGGTAAATAACGCCGGAATTTTTTTGCCGAAACCCGCGCTGGAGATAAGCGAAGAAGAGTGGGATCGCACTTTAAATATTAATCTTAGAGGGGAATTTTTGTGCGCCCAACGGGCCGCGAAAGAGATGTCAAAAAATAATCCGCCTGCTGGCGGAGGGCGGATTATCAATATCGCCTCAATTGCTTCGGGAGGCGTCGGCATCGGCTTTGAAGGCGCCGCGCATTACGCGGCTTCCAAGGGCGGAATAATAGGCATGACGGAAACTCTAGCCATAGAGTTCGCGCCTTTTGGCATTACGGTCAACGCGATCGCGCCCGGCGCTATAGAGACGCCCATGGTTGGGCCCATCAATGAAGAGCTTCTTTCCGAAATCAAACTTCGCGTTCCGCTAAAAAGAATCGGCAGGCCGGAGGAGGTTTCCGCCGCGGTTCTATTTTTGGCATCCGAAGAAGCAAGCTATGTCACCGGCGCGACATTTAATGTGGACGGCGGCTGGCTTGCAAGTTAAATTTTTTGGCGTTACGCTTTTAGTAGAATTTGAGAGTTAAATGCAGGGGATAATCTCGCGTTATCGGGCTTTTATGCCGCCCGAAATCCAAGCGATTCCCGATGACAAAATTGTGACTTTGGGAGAAGGCGCGACTCCTTTAATCCGCGCGAAGAATTTAGAGGAATATCTTAGAACGCAAAATAAAAGATTCGCGGCGCAGGTTTGGCTAAAAGACGAGGGCGAAAATCCAACTAAATCTTTTAAGGATCGCGGAATGACCGGCGCGGTTTCTTATGAAAAATCGATCGGGCGCGCGGCTGTTGCCTGCGCTTCAACGGGGAATACTTACGGTTCTGCCGCGGCTTACGCCAAAAAAGCCGGTTTAAAATGTTACGGGTTGGTTCCTGAAGGCAAAGTTACTCCAGGCAAAATTTTTCTTGCCAGTATGCATGGCGCGACAACGATTCAAATTCGCGGAAATTTTGACGTAGCTTTCGCTTTAGTACAGCAATTAAAAGAGGTCGGTGTTGTCAACAACATCCATCCTTACAGGCTTTGCGGGCAGGCGACAGCCGCTTTTGAGATTTGCGATAAGTTGAAGCGATTCAAGCGGATACCTTCTTATCATTTTCTGCCAGTTGGGAACGCCGGCAATATCACGGCTTACTGGATGGGTTATACGCTTTATAAAAAATTAGGCAAGATTCCGTTTGGGCCCGCGATGATGGGTTGCCAAGCCGCCGGAGCGGCCGCCATGGTTTTTGGAAGGGATATAGAAAATCCGGAAACGGAAGCATCGGCGATAAGAATCGGAAAGCCCGCGCGAAGAGAAGAGGCGACGCGCGCGAGAATTGAATCCGGCGGAAGATTTTACAGCGTGACAGATGACGAGATAAAAGAAGCCAGAAAGCTTTTGGTGGAGACAGAAGATGTATTTTGCGAGTTGGCGTCTGCCGCTCCAGTTGCTGTCGTGATTAAGCTGGCTAGGCTTTGCGCGCTTGATTTTTGGAGTACGCTAACGGTAGTTTGCACTCTTACCGGTAGCGGATGGAAAGATTTGGATACCGCGTTCGCGCAGTTTATTCCGCCAAAACCCATCATTATTGAGCCGAAGCTCGATGACGTGATGGATGTGATTAGGAGTAAATAAAGGCCGAATAGGCCTTTTTGCTTGACAAAAAAGGAAGAATTTGCCAACATTTTCACTAGAAGAATGAGATCCAATATGACTCCTTATGTTTTGAAGTATCTTCCTAAAGAAGATCTCAAAGTTTTTGAAGAGGTTCGCCAGGCGATTATAGCATTGCCTGATGTGGATTTGGGCAACGACGAAAAAGGTAGACAAATCATTCTCTCATGCCATATTTTGGCGAGAGCCGTGGCAAAAGTTTTTTCTTTAGAGTATTCCGATGGATATTTTTCTCACGATAGAAGTTATCAGCATAGTTGGGTTTTGACCAAAAATCGTAATATTATAGATGTTTATCCGGTTGGAATTGTCGGCGGCCCGTTTCTTGTTGACGCAACTAGTTGTTATAATTCTCTAGGGCCTTATCTTTACAGAGATCAAGATATTTTGAGCGCGAAAGAAAAGAAACGATTTAATGCCGCAATAGATATTATTTCCGTAGAGCTAGAAAGACTAAGGGCTGTATAGGCCTTTTTGCTTGACAGAATTGTGATGAGCGTGCTAGGTTTATTTTCAGATCAGAGACATACCTCAAGAGGGGTCGAGCTATGGGACATAAAATGTTTGGATTTTTGCTTTATGCTTTTCCTTTTGCGAGTTTTGCTTTGGGCTCTGTAATCTGTTAAGAGATTTTGCCAAGAATGCCTTGGAATAAGCGAGCGACAAAAAAAAGCCGAAGAAGAGGGATTTAAATATGGGTACGAAATTGGCGTAAGATTAAGAGAAAAAAGCTTGAATAAATGAGGCCCAAGAAGCCTCTTTTTTATACGATTTTTAGGATAAAGTTAAGTTATGTCGCCACGCCCACGCTTTACAAGAATTGCGCTGTTTAATAAAATTAATCTATAAAATACATATGAGCCAAAAAGGATTTTCAACAATTATTATTGCCATCATTGTCGGCGCTGTTATTCTTTTTGGAGGCACGTATGTGATAGTTAAGCGCTCGGGCCAGCCAGTTGGCGAACCGGCTCAAGGGCCAGGTCAAGTCCAGGCAAATTTGCCAACACAATCAACACCACTCGGACAACCCTCAAATCAACCGCTTAGTGACAAATGCGGCGATGGGGTTTGCGATAATTTTGAAAAGCAAAACCCCAATGAGTGTCCGAAAGATTGTCAAGCAAGTATTCAACAACCAGTTCAACAGTCTCCAGCCGGACAATCGCCGCAACAACAAGGAAGCCAAGCTCAGCCTCCGCCAAGCAGTCCAACCGGGCCAAGCGGCGGCTTTTCCGGCCAAGAGATTTCGGTAAAAGCAACCGGCGCGAAGTACAAAACCGTTTCTTCCAAACCGACGAGCGGCTGGTTTAAGACCGGTCAAGACGCCGATATTTTGCTTTCTGGGATTGATTTTAACAACACCGGCGGGCCGCTTTTATTCAATCATCCCGGAACAGCGGCAAGCGATGGTACGCATCTTTTACTGGCTGATCGCAACAATAACCGCATCCTTATTTGGAATAAACTACCGACAGGTAACACGCCGCCTGATATTGTACTTGGCCAAAAAAACTTCACTGCCAATAATCCCGGCACTGGGCTTGATGAAATGAATTGGCCTGTCAGCGTTTCTGTTGGCGGAGGCAAAGTCGTTGTTGCCGATACGTATAATCACCGAATTTTAATTTGGAACAGTTTTCCTACAAAAAATGGGCAGCTAGCTGATTTAGTTATCAATAACGGAGCAACGTCGCTTCAGGGTAATTTTAAAAGAAACATTTTTTGGCCATGGGGAGCATGGACTGATGGCAAAAAACTCGCGATTTCTGCTACCGGAAGTGGCCACGTGCTCATTTGGAATAATTTCCCAACGCAAAATGACCAGCCAGCAGATATTTATCTTACTGCTGAAGGTAAAATGGGAACGCCGCGAACTATTACCAGCGATGGCGTTCATTTAATCGTTGGCGACCATAACCCTAAAGTCACCGCGCAAGGCAGTGTCAACTTCTTTTGGAAAAACTGGCCGACACAAAACGATGAAGCATATAGTTTTTTTATGAGCGATCCTGTTGATCCTCGTGGCGCCTGGATGCAAGGCGCTTTTACCGCAGATGGAAAATTGATAATGCTAGGAGCCACTCTTCATATTTGGAATTCGTTTCCGGAAAGTGCCAGCGACAAGCCAGATTTGAGTGTCGGACAATCCGGCGGACCTTCCAGCGGGAGTGGCTATAGATTTGTTGGCGGCGACGGCTCGGGGCTCGCAGTCACAGGCAATCGCCTTTATATTTCTTTATCTAATGGCAATAGAATTGTCGGTTTTAACTCTCTACCGACAAAGTCTTCCGCCAAACCGGATTTCGCCATTGGCGCGCCGGACATCAATACTAACACTTTGGATACCAACTTTATTATGTCCAATCCTGTGCCGGCAACTGACGGCAAGAGTTTATTTATTTCGTCTGATTTTGACAATCGGCTTTATGTTTATAAAAATCTGCCGGATGAATCAGACGCTCATCCTGATTTTGTCTATCAAGGCGCGGGCGGATGGGACAACGAACTCTTTGAAAACAAACTGGCGGTGGCGGGACAAAACGGAGTATTTATTTGGAATAAGTTGCCGACGAGTGGCGAGAAACCCGATCTTGTTTTTGCGAGTTCAATCGGCGATGTGCGTTTTCAAGATTTAAAAGGCGTGGCGATGGATGATAAATACTTTTATCTTGCTGATAGCCGGGCGAACAAAGTGTATGTCTGGCAAGGAATTCCAAGCCAAAATTCCAATCCGCTTTTCTCTCTAAATATTCAAGAGCCGGGTCGGCTTTCTTCTGATGGAAATTATTTGGCGGTCACAAGGAATTCCAATCATAGCATTGACCTTTATTCCATTAATGCGCTTTCGGCAAATTCTAAACCGATTGCTTCTGTCGGAGGCCAAAGAAAATTTAATCTTCCCCAATATGGGGTGGTTTCGCGAGGACATTTTTTTGTCGGAGATACTGGGTATAATAAAATCCGCATTTGGAAAGATATTGCCGATGCCATCGCTGGTAAGGACGCCGATGTAATTTTGGGAGGAGATAATTCCCATGATGCCCTATTTTCAGCCGCAGAGATTGGAAAAAACAAACTTTTCTGGCCTGCCGCCCCGGCCTTTGACGGAAGTTTTCTTTGGGTGGGAGAATTTAAGTTCTCGGAACGGCTCCTTAGATTTTCAATAAAGCCATAGATTTTTATCAAGCGGTACATTGCCTTTTTTTTGTGCGGTTTTTAGGATAAAGTTAAACTATGTTCCGTGCCAAAATTAGAAACGAAATAGAAAAGTTGGTGCCGGCGGGCACAGCTTTTTCTGTTGAAAGACCCGAAAATCCGGAACACGGGGATTATTCTTCTAACATCGCTTTAGTCCGCCGGCTGGCGGATGGCGAAAACCCAAGAAAGGTTGCCGAAAATTTAAAAGCTCAAATTGTTGGAAGCTCGGTTTCCAACATTATTGAGAAAGTTGAAATCGCCGGCCCCGGATTTTTGAATCTTTTTATTAAAGAAGAAGCGTTGATTTTTGCGCTAAAAAAGTTACCTAAATTCAAAACGGATAAAAAACTAAAAATTAATCTGGAATTTGTTTCAGCCAATCCTACAGGTCCATTAACCATGGCCAATGGTCGCGGAGGATTTTATGGAGACGTGCTGGCGAATATTTTAAAAGCGGCTGGACACAAAGTCACGCGTGAATACTATATTAACGATGCCGGAAACCAGATAAAACTCTTGGGCGAATCTATCCTCGCCGCCGGAGGAGATATTCCACAAAAAGAAGAATATTATAAGGGCGATTATATAAAAAAATTAAAAGGCAAGACGGCAAGCGAGGCTGTAAACATTTTGCTTTCAGAAATTCAGAAATCTTTAAAAAAAGCAGGCATAAAATTTAACATCTGGTTTTCGGAAGACAAAAATTTGCGAAAAAAAGGGGAACTTAAAAAAACGCTGGAGTTTTTGAATAAAAAAAGAGCATTAAAAGAGAAAGAGGGCGCGTTGTGGCTTGGGGATGCCGTAGTCGTCAAATCAAATCAGGAATATACTTATTTTTTGGCGGACTTGGCGTATCACTATGATAAATTTATAAAAAGAAAATTTGATTCCGCGATAAATGTTTGGGGCGCGGATCATCATGGCTATGTTTCGCGGATGCAAAAAGGAATTGAAGCCTTGGGCGTTGACCCGGCGCGCCTGAAAATTATTATTATGCAGTTAGTACGTTTAATAAGCCATGGAAAAGAAGTGCGTATGTCCAAGCGCGCCGGGGAATTTATTACTTTGGATGATTTATTAAGAGAAGTCGGAGCGGATGCCGCTCGGTGGTTTTTTCTGGAACGCTCGTCGGACACGCATATGGATTTTGATTTAGATTTGGCAAAAAAGCGAAGCAAAAAGAATCCGGTTTATTATGTCCAATACGCGCACGCGAGGGCATGCAGTATTTTGCGAAAAGAAAAATTAACCAAGAAGGCCGATTTAGAGTTGCTCGAACAACCAGAAGAACTTGCTCTTATCAAAAAAATCCTACAGCTCCCGGAAGTTATAGGAGATATCGCGAATGATTATCAGGTCCACCGCTTGCCGCGATATGCTTACGAGCTCGCGCAGGTATTTACCGCTTTTTACGAAAAACATAAAGTAATTGACGAAAAAAAGAAAGAGCTGACCCAGGCGCGCCTTGCCTTGGTTTCGGTAACCCAAAAAACCTTAAGGAACACACTCAACCTCATGGGTATTGACGCTCCGGAAAGGATGTGATAAGTTGATTTTAGATTTGCGAGGAGGTATTTATGGCTGGCATTTTTGGTTGTAAACGAGATGTAGATATAGAAGTTTGTACTTGCGTTGGTCACGTGAATGGCCATAAAAACTTAAGGCATTTTATGGCCTGCTGTGCCGGCGAGTGCGTGTGCGGTAAACCAATCAGATCTATGTTTTTAGAACAACACAGAGCGCATTGTGAGCAATTCAAGCTTGCAAGTCCTAAGCAACCCTAGCTGGTTGCTTTTT
>CAYIFM010000008.1:8709-12805 GCA_964362705.1 uncultured Candidatus Saccharibacteria bacterium
GGTTGCTTTTTATTTGGGGCGTGATAGTTTGGATGAAGAGATAGGAAGCGAGCGTGATTAAAATTTTGTTTGGGGTGTTTTTGCAGACGCTGTTTTTGTTTAATTCGGCTTTTGCAGTAGAGAAGCGGCCGCAAGATTTTGCGGAATATGAAGCATTAGTGCTCTCGCCGCTGTACTTATATGACACGCTTTATCCTGATTATCGCGCCATAGATATTGCGCGGGCGGAGAGCCTTGAGGAATTTTTGAGAAGACATCCGGACTCCGCGCTTGTTTCTAACGCGAAGCTGCGACTGGCGGAAATTTATAGCGATATAGAAAAACCGGAAATCAATGAGTTCCGAAACGAAATGTACCGCTGCATAGAAAGGGCCGCAAGCGGGGCAAAGCGCGATTTGTGCGAGGCCATGTTTGATCTGCAAACTCGAGGAAAGCGTAGAGATCCGTTTTATAAAACCAAGGCGGTGGAAATTTTAAAAGAACTGGCAGAAAGATACGGGCACGACAAGGTTTATTTGATGGCTGAACCGCGCGTTGGCGGATTTAAGTGGGTTGAAGAAGAAATCGGCGGTGAAGCGCTTTTTGCGTTAGCCGGTGCAGCCTCTTCGAAAGACCGCAGGAAGATTTATGAAATGATTTTAAAAGAATACAAAGTCCGCGAATTTATACGAAAAGAAGCGGAAGAATTTTTAAGAACGCATTAATCATGCGATCAGCAATCCTATGGGTTGCTTTTTTGATTGCTATTGACATATTTTAGACGATTTGCTAGCTTCTTTATTAGAAAGCAAATTCCTAGAAGGAGGAGGTTTATGGCAAGAACTAAGGGCAGCGACAAACATTCCGAGGCACAGGAACGCCCAGAGCTCTCAATGGCGGAGATTTTAACAAAAGATTTAAAAAGTAGCTCTGTGAAAGAATTTTTAGAGAACGAACTTTACATAGAGGAAGAGGATATAGCGAAGTTCGCTGAAAAAGTGGCGAAAACTACCGAAGTTGTACGCGCCTTAATGCCTGTGGCGGCGCTAGTTTGGAAACTATACCGCAAGGACGCGGCAAAAATTTTAGGCTTGTTTGGCGATGTCGTAAACGACATATCGGAAGATTTGCACGAAAAAATTGTCAGAGGATACCACTTGAACGCGCGGCTGAAAAGGGCCAAATACGACGCTTTGATTGGCGCTGATTTTACGCCAGACACGGCGATGCAGATTTTGTTGGCAGAGATAAAGCCTACAGATTACAGCTCTCTTTTGAGATCGGTTAATGTACAGAGAAAGTAGCCTTTTGCATTCTCTGCCAACGAAGCAACCCTAGAGGTTGCTTTTTTGATTGGGCGTTGATATGGTGGATGAAGATTTTGAGTGGACAATGACTTTGAGGTGGGTTCTGAACTTTGTTTTCATGAGTGTTGCCAATGTATCTTTTTATTATCTGTTGTGGCTGATGAATAAATGGGCCAAGGACGGGTTTCATATTTTTTGGGATTTGAAAATCTTGCAAATCGACTTTTATGTCAGCAATTTTTATTTATTTATCATGACCGCAACTTTGATTACGCTCCCCCTGAATTATCTTGCGCAACTCCCGTTTAATGCCGGTTATCTCGGAGCTGCGGAATCCGGAGGGTCACTTAAACTCTCGCAGTTCATGCTTTGGCTTTCCGCGCCGATTTCTTACACAATTTTTGTTTTATGGAAATTAAGAGCAGAAGAACCGATACATTGGGTTGGATTCGGCGTGGCAGTTTTTTTTCTGATTTTGGCGCAGCTTGCCATCCGCTTTATAAAAATCTAAAGCTGTTTATTAAAACGGCTTTTTTTGTTATTATTTTCATATGTTTGACGAGAAGGAAATTTTGGAATTTTGGGAGAAAAATAAGGTTTTTGAAAAATCCGTTTCTAAAAGAAAGGGCAAAAAACACTTTGTGTTTTTTGAGGGGCCGCCTACGGCAAACGGAGTGCCTGGCGTACACCATGTTGAATCGCGCGCGTTTAAAGACGTAGTTTTGAGGTACAAAACCATGCGCGGATTTTTTGCGCCGCGCCGCGCGGGGTGGGATACCCATGGTCTTCCGGTTGAGGTTGAAGTGGAAAAAACCTTGGGGCTTAAAAATAAAAAAGACATAGAATCTTACGGCGTAGCCGCTTTCAATAACAAATGCCGCGAATCTGTCTGGAAATATAAAGAACTTTGGGAAAGGCTTACGGAGAGAATGGGCTTTTGGATAGATATGGCGCATCCATATATTACTTATGAAAACTCATACATTGAATCTCTTTGGCGGGTAATAAAAGAATTTGCCAAGAAAAAATATTTGTACGAAGACTACAAAGTCGTTCCTTGGTGCGCGCGGTGCGGCACGGCTCTTTCTTCGCACGAGCTCGCGCAAGGATATGAAAAGGTGAAAGAGGATTCAGTATATATAAAATTTAGGTCAAAAAGCGACCCGCGCGCGTATTTTTTAGTCTGGACGACTACGCCTTGGACTTTGCCCGGGAACGTCGCTTTGGCAGTCGGACCGAAAGTGGATTATATCGCGGCAAAAGTTGGCGGCGGAATATTTATTTTGGCGGAAGCGAGATCTTCTCTATTAGGCAATGATTTTCAGATAATAAAAAAGTTTAAAGGAAGCGAACTCACAGGGAAAGAATACGAACCTTTATATAAAGACAACGCGCCTTATAAAGTGGTTGCTGGGGATTTTGTTTCAACAGAAGAAGGGACTGGCATTGTGCATATCGCGCCGGCTTTCGGGGACGACGATTTTCAGCTTTCAAAAAAATATGATTTGCCGGTTCTTGCGACAACAAATGAGCGCGGCTTGATGCAAACGCCGGGTAAGCCGTGGGACGGCGAGTGGTTCTCCGCCAAAGGCGGACCCGCCTTGGGCGGGAAAAACGCAAATCAAATGATAGCGGAAGATTTAAAATCCAGGGGTCTTTTATTTAAAACCGAATTTTACGAGCACGATTATCCTTTTTGCTGGCGGTGTAAAAATCCGCTGATGTATCTCGCGCGGAAAGCATGGTGGGTGGATGTAAACGCGGTGCGTACGAAGCTTCTGGCGAACAACCAAAAAATCAATTGGCATCCGGAACATATTAAAGACGGTCGGATGGGCGAGTGGCTGAAAGAAAAAAAGAACTGGGCGTTTTCCCGCGAGAGATTTTGGGGCACGCCATTGCCGGTTTGGAGGTGCGAAACATGCGCAAAATGGGAAGCCATTGGTTCGGTTGACGAGTTAAAAAAACGCGGCGTTGCCTCTGGCAACAGGTATTTTGTAATGAGACACGGCGAGTCTGAGACCAACGCAAAAAGTGTTAACAATAGCGACCTTTCAAAAAATCATTACAAACTAACTGCAAAAGGAAAAAGACAAGTTGAAATTGCTGCAAAGTCAATGTTTAGGAAAAAGATTATACCTAATTTGATTTTTTCTTCCCCCTTTTTGCGGGCTAAAGAGACGGCAGAAATTGTGGGAAAAATTTTAGGCGTGGATTCACAAAATATCAAACTGGATCCGCGCTTGGGCGAAACCAATTTAGGAATTTTTAGCGAGCAGCACTATGCAAAATACACCGCTTTTTATAAAAGCCATTTTGAAAAATTTACTAAAGCTCCGCCGCGTGGCGAGAACATAGTTGATCTTAAGAAACGAATTTGGGATGCGTTTTATGAAATAGAAACCAGATACAAAAATAAAATTATATTACTAATAACCCATGATAATCCTGCATGGGCGCTTTGGACGGCGGTTTATGCGAAGTCTAACGAAGAGTCAGCTGTGGAAAGGGTTAGTAGAAAATCCGATTTTCTAAAGACAGCCGCATTTGAGGAGCTAAGTTTTTCACAAATCCCGCGCGATGAAAATCTTGTTTTGGATTTACACAAGCCTTTTATTGATGAAATTAAACTTCGGTGCGCTTGCGGAGGCGAAATGAAGCGTGTTTCGGAGGTGGTGGATGTCTGGTTTGATTCGGGGGCGATGCCGTTTGCCAGCGGCGCCAACTATCCGGCGGATTACATTACGGAAGCCGTGGATCAGACCCGCGGGTGGTTTTATAATCTTTTGGCTGTAGGAACTTTGTTGGGG
>CAYIFM010000009.1:0-12688 GCA_964362705.1 uncultured Candidatus Saccharibacteria bacterium
GATTTTGATGGGGGGTATGGCGCCTGAATGGACACTTTGGAAAGTCGCAGGCCTCTGCAGAGCCGAGGCGGCCAATCCGAAGTCTAAGCCGAAAGCCATTGTAGGCCTAGGGCAGCAGGTTTCGTCGGACGGACTCGAAACCGCGTATCTGGTAAGTAATGTGTCGAAGCCGCCCTCATCATTGAGTGGGCGGGGCGAAACACATGGATACCCAGAAGCCGCAGGCTCCATATCCCCCAAGTTCTTTTGTAAAAAAGTAGGAATAAAACACAAAGAAAGAGGAGGAGAGAAATGAAAACCTTAGGCAGAATTCCTCTTCCTCGCCAGAAGGGCGGAGCGCAGGGGACAAAAAAAGGCAAGCGAGGCTACAGCCGAAAGCGTGAGAAAAACCGCTTCCGGAAGGAGGTTTATCAAGAAAGATAGGCCTCCTGATTCCATCAAATTTCATTTTTCGCAAAGTGAATTTTGATGGGAGAATAAAAATATGAAAGAAAAAATTGAGCCGACGGAAAAAGAAATTGAGGCGGCTAAATTAGGTTTTGAAAAAATGGCGCGGCGCGCGGACGAACTTATTCAAAAAGAAAGCGGTGGCAAAAAACTGACGCCGGAAGAGCAAAAAGAGCTGGACTTAATTTTCAACAATGCCGCCGTGATAGACGAATTACTGCAAGGAAAAACGCCGGAAGAATTCAGAAAATAGAAAAGTTGGGGGCGTGTTATAATACATTTATACGCCCATGGCGAAACTTAAAAAAGAAAATTTAATAGAGGGATGGAAAATAATCGTGAAATACCTCCGGCCGCACCGCGAGGCTGTTTTTACGCTGATCGGCTTAAGCGTCGTCTCGGCAGCGCTTAACGCAAGCGTGCCGTATCTCGCCGGAAAAGTTATTGACGGCATTATAAAATTTAATCCCGGCGTGTACCAGATTTTGGTGATTTGGTTTTTGATACGAATTACAGGGAATATAATCGACTGGCAGATAGACTTGCGGAATGCCAAATTGGGATCAAGGCTTGAAGGCTTTTACATAGTTGACAGCTATCAGCACCTGCTTAAACTTCCTCTTTCGTTTCATAAAACTCAAAGAATCGGCGATGTCGCGAACCGCATTTCCCGCGCCGCAGGCTGGCTCCATAATCTTTCAGACAGGATTGTCATTGGGCTGGCTCCTCAATTTCTTAGCATAATTTTCGCGCTGATATTCACTCTTTATACGAATGTATTTTTGAGCTTAATTTTGATTGGCGGATCGGCAATCTACGTGCTAATACTTTTGAAAATCGCACCCGAATCGGCCAGAAAATCAAAAATAATGCACCGCGCCTTCAATCGGGCCTACGGAGACGCTTACGATGCGGTACTCAATGTGCAATCTGTCAAACAAGCCGTCGCGGAAGACTATGAAAGAAAAAAGTTGCTCGGCAGTTTTGTAAATCGCGCCTATAAATGGTGGCTAGACTACATCAGAACCTGGAGCTCGCTTAATGTTTGGCAAAAAACGCTTGTGGCCGCAACTCAATTCCTGATTTTTGCCGTTTCGGTTGTTTTGATTAAAGAAAACCATCTAACCGTCGGACAATTAATAATGTTTAACGGATACGCGGCGCTATTTTTCGGACCTTTCGTTTATTTGGGGCAAAACTGGCAAACTATCCAAAACGGCGTCACGGCAATAGAGTACGCTGAAAAAATTTTAAATATCCCTGCCGAAAAATATTCATCGAAAGACAATGTTGTTTTAGAAAATATAGCGGGCGAGGTGGAATTTCAGAGCGTCGGTTTTTGGTATTCAAAAAAACAGGGCGAAATCTTAAAAAATATTTCGTTTAAGGTTTTGCCCGGAGAAAAAGTCGCTTTGGTTGGGGAATCGGGCGTGGGAAAAAGCACGCTGGTAGATTTGATCTCTTATTACTACAAACTTTCTTCAGGAAAAATTTTGATAGACGGGCAAAATATCAAAAATTTAGATTTAAAATTTTTGCGTTCGCGAATCGCCATGGTTCCGCAAGAAATTATGCTCTTCAATGACACCGTAAAAAATAACATAAAATACGGCAGTTTCGGCGCTTCCGACGCAGAAATTGAGCGCGCAGCAACGCTTGCCCACGCCGACGAATTTATAGATAATTTCCCTAAAAAATATGAGCAGGTTGTGGGCGAACGCGGAATTAAGCTTTCCATGGGCCAAAAACAGCGCGTTGCTTTGGCGCGCGCTTTTTTGAGGAATCCTAAAATTTTGATTTTGGACGAACCGACTTCGGCGCTGGACGCCAAGTCTGAAAAATTTATTCAGGAATCGCTGTCCGAACTCATGAAAAGCCGGACGACTTTTATCATCGCGCACCGGCTCTCCACCGTCCGCGAGGTTGATAAAATTTTCGTTCTGCACGAAGGAAAAATCGAAGAAAGCGGCACGCACGATGAATTAATTAACAAAAAAGACGGCTTCTACCGCCGCCTCTACGAACTGCAGGTTGGGTTTGATTGAACCAAGCCTGTTTGGGTCTAGACCACTAAGCCAAATTCAGCGGCTTGATCACCACTCGGCGTTCCAGGCCTTCGCCGGTGGATTGGGTGGTGATATCCGGATATTCCTGCAACACAGAGTGTACGATCCTGCGGTCATAGGCGTTCATGGGGCGCATTTCAATCTCTTTTTTAAAATAGCGCACGCGTTGCGCGTGCATCCGCGCCTGGTCTTTTATCTCTTCTATTCTTTTCTTATTATAGTCATTTATGTCTATTAAAAACTGGATTGGCGCTTCGGCCGCGGGAAATTTTTTTTCGTATACTTTTTTCACCAAGTGAGAAAAAGCCGCGAGGTGTTTGCCGTTTTCTCCTATTAAAAGCGGGGCTTCCTGAGTTTTTATAAAAAACCAGCTTTCGTCGCCGCCCTCCTGAAATTCCAAGGCATAATTAACTCCCATCAAATCCAAAATTTGTTTGATGGCTGACTCCACAAACTCGTATTGTTCTTTTTTATTGCTTTCCATCGGATGCGGCTTGCCTTCGCACAGCCGCTTCGTGGATTATAGCAAAGAAGTTCATCGCAGTCCAGTAAAGCGAAACCGCGGCCGGCAATTTAAAAGCGATAAAAAAAACCAATACCGGAAAAAAATAAATCATTTGGAATCGCAGCGCGCGCTGCGTGTTATCGCTCTTGTCTCCGGCCCCGCCTGGAGGCAACGCAAGCTTTGCCTGAAAATACTGCAAGATCGCCGCCAGCGCCGCCAGCCACATGTTCGGCTGCATGAGCTGAATAAAACCTAAAAATAATGTGTTGACTTGGTCCGGCGCCGCGATAAACGCGTAGAGTTCGGATTGCGGAAAAGGGATTCCTTTCCAAAAAACCTGGTAAAGAGCGATGAGAAGCGGCATCTGAATTAATAGAGCCAGAAAACCGGAGAACGGACTGACTCCGTGCGCCTTGTAAAGCGCCATCAGCGCTTCTGCTTGTTTTGCCTTGTCTTTGTTTTCAGAATAAATTTTTTTAATCTCGGGCTCAATTTTTTTCATCTTTTTCTGGGTGTGGAGCATTTTATGAGTTAGCGGAAAAGTGATGATTTTGATTATCAAAGTAAGCAAAATAACGGCCAAACCCAAATCTCGTCCTGGCAGTACGGAAGTAAAGAAAACTAGACCATTTAGTAACGGCCTATAAAATATCTCGTTAAAGATCAGCTTTATGAAGTACATTTTTCAAATCTTCTTTTAATTCTAAAAAACCGATGGCTTTTTTTTGAGAGAGTTTCGTTGAAAAAACCAGATCCCATCCGGGAGGGATCACGCTAGCTTCAGCTCTTATGATTTCATAGAGGCGCCGCCTGGTCAAATTTCTTGCCGCGGCGCTTTTCTTGGGCCCGGACACCATAAAAGCGAATCGTTTAAGGAGTCCGCTATTTTTTTTTACACGCAACAACACATTGCGCCCCTTGATAGCGCTGTGTTTGCCTAAAAAAAAGACCCTTAACTCCCGCCTGCCTAACCTCATACGGCGAGCCTTGAGCGACCCTTTTGCCTTCTTCTTTTAAGCGTGTTTTGCCCGCCTTTTGAGCGCATTCTCTTTAAAAACCCGTGAGTCCGCGCCCGCTTTTTCTTTTTTGGCTGATAAGTTACTGACATTTGTAATCATTCTACAACGAATCCGGAAAAATTCAATATTCACAAGCCTTCCACAATCTATTAACATCTTTTACAATGCAGGTTTAGTAAAAACTTTTATAGTAAAATTATGACAAAAGAGGAATTGTGGTCAAAGGCGCTCGCGGAGATAGAGTTGGCGGTATCGCGCGCTAACTTCGTAACATGGTTTAAAAACACCAGGATTGTGGAACAAAACGACGGCGTTGTGATAGTCGGGGTTCCTAATGGTTTTTCCAAGGAATGGCTTGAAAACAAGTATCATAAGTTCATACTCAAATCCTTAAGAGGTTTAGCGCCCGAAATAAGGTCTATCAACTACGCGATCACACAGGCGGAGCCTAATATAAAAATCAGGCCTAAAAAGGAGCTCGCTCCTGTTTTAGACGAGCAAATGGAGTTTAAAGAGTTTCATATTGATCCGAAGACGAACCTAAACCAGAAATATACTTTAGAAACTTTCGTTGTGGGGCCGTTTAATGAACTCGCCCACGCAGCCGCACTGGCAGTCATTAAAAGTCCGGGAAGAGTTTATAACCCTTTATTTATCTACGGAGGCGTCGGTTTAGGGAAAACACATCTTTTGCAGGCCATAGGCAACGCTATAATTAAGAACAACCCTGCTAAAAAAGTGCATTATATAAGTTCGGAGAAATTCGGTAACGAGGTAGTTTCGTCTATTTTAAATAATTCCATCCACAACTTTAAAGAAAAATATAGGGAATTTGATCTCTTGGTTGTGGACGATGTCCAATTTTTTTCCGGAAAAACGAAAACCCAAGAAGAATTTTTCTACACATTCAACACGTTGCACGAGGCCGGCAAACAAGTGGTTTTTTCGTCGGACAGATCCCCAAAACTTATACCGGATATTGGTGAACGGCTTCTTTCAAGAATGGAGGCGGGGGTCATTGTGGATATTTCTGAGCCGGAATATGAATCCAGGCTTGCGATTCTCAAAACCAAAACTCAGGAAAGAAAAATTGATTTACCGGAAAAAACGCTTGAATTAATAGCATCTTCCGTCCATAAAAATATTCGTGAATTGGAAGGAGCGTTAAATACCGTTTATATGCAATCCAGATACCAAAACAGAGAACTTAGTGAAGACGATGTTAAATTAATCTTAAGCAAGAACATTAAACCTAAACAGGTTCTGACATTCGGCCAGATAATAAAATCCGTTTCTGATTTTTATGATATACAGGAAAAAGCAATATATGAGCGCACCAGAAAAACAGAGATAGTCAAACCTAGGCAAGTCGCTATGTATTTGATTAGAGAAGATCTAGGCGGGTCTTACCCATATATCGGACAAAAATTCGGCGGTATGGATCATACAACGGCAATCCATGCGTATGAAAAAGTATCTTCAGAGCTTAAAAAAAATCCTAAACTTGAAAATGAAATGCGGATAATACGTGAAAAGTATCAAAATATAAAATAATCATATTTTATACACAGGTAATTAAAAATTTTATTATCAAAATTAGGTTCAAAACGGACAAATCCACATACTAACAGGCGTAATAACAATAACTTTTAAAACTATAAAACTATAATTAAGATATTATGAAAATACAATGTTTAAATCAAAATCTCAGAAACGCAGTTTTAATTTCGGAAAGAAGTTCTTCTAAAAATCAAACACTGCAGATATTAAACGCTTTGTTTTTAGGCGTGGAAAAAGATAAAATTAAAATTCGCGCGACAAATTTAGAAACAGCTGTCGAATTGCAACTTTCAGGTAAAATTAACGAACTAGGCAGTATTGTCATTCCAGCAAAAACACTGGGTTTATTCCTCTCTAATTTAAGTGATGAACAAGTGACTTTGGAATCCCAAAAAAACAATTTACTTATTAAAACAAAAACCACCAATACCATTATCCGCGGATTTGCGCCGGAAGATTTTCCTATTTTCCCAAAAATAGAACCACAAGAAAAAATAATTTTACCGGCCCCGGAGCTGAAAAACGGCATTGCTTCTTGCGCGGTGGCCATGAGTCAGAACGACACAAAACCAGAATTAAACAGCATGTTTTTTAAAATTTTTAAAAACACTCTTAAAATGGCGGCAACAGATTCGTTCAGATTAGCTGAAAAAATCATAACATCAAAAAACATTTCGTGTGAAAAAATGGTTTCTTTTCTTGTCCCGCAAAAAGCTGTTTCAGAGATTTTAAAAATCACGGATAAAGACGAAAATGTGGAGTTAGGCATTAATAAAAACCAGCTTGTTTTGAGCGCGCAAAATATAAAATTTATTTCGCGGCTTACCGACGGAACCTTTCCAGACTATGAACAAATAACGCCAAAAAATTTCAAAACAACAGCTTTGGTGAACAAAACAGAAGTAGTAAGCAGTTTAAAGCTGGCAAGCGTGTTCGTCGGCAAACTAAATGATATTTCTTTGGTGTTCAACAAAGACAAAAATAATATTTATATATCGTCTACGCCAAGCGAGGTGGGCGAGTATAGCGCGAATGTAAGCGCGTCTATACAAGGCGAAGACATTTCGGCTAAATTTAATCTCAGATATATTTTAGAAGGCATCGCGCAAATTGATCAGGAATATATTTCGTTTAATTTAAACGGCGCCGACTTACCGATGTTGATTAAAGGCAAAAATGATAATTCCTACTCGTATATAGTGATGCCTATGCGCGGGGTTTAGGTTTTGCCTATATCAATTAGACACAGGTATCGATAAAATATAATCTACGCGATTGCTGATATTATCGTATGCACGAACTCTGATTTTAATTTCAGAGCCGCTAGCGGATAAGCTGGCGAGATTTAGTACAAAATCAAAAGGGTATTTTTTTAATGAACCTATATAATTTTCTTCGCCAGCCGCGAAATAATCTACTTGAGTGATATTGTATCTGGACTCAATCGCCGGCCTTAACGTCAGGGTCTCTGTGTTTTTATAAATATTTTTTTCCGGAATAATATTTATTTTGCTTATTTTCGGCATATTTGCTAGCGTGTGGATATCGTCGTAATACTTTGGCATAACTGTTTCGTTTTGATCAAAAAATTTATTAGACAAAGCCCATTTTCTTACAGACTCTTCCCAGTTTCTAAACTGAGGATTATCTGACCGGCCGAGCCAATATAAAATAGAATGTATTTCCATAACGACTTTCTTTTCCTGTGTCTCTTGGGGCGTGTATTCAGTGGCTAGCCCACCGGACATTTTATCTATAATATATTCTTTGCCTCCCCTCCATTCTCCGCGAAGATATGGTTCGTCTTCGGGAAAAGCGTCCGGCGAGCTAAATTCCGCGTCAGGATATTTTGTAAGAGCATATTCCATGATTTCGTGCCAAAAAGGAGCCACAATAAATCCGGCAACCTTTTTTTCCATCGGCGAATTGTTATTATTGCCCGCCCAAGCGCCTATGGCTATATTGGGCGTATACCCCAAAACCCAAGCGTCTCTGAAGTCGTTGGTTGTGCCCGTTTTCGCCGCCACTTTTTTCCCCGGGAAATACAGCTGCGAGAATTCGCCGAATGCTGGGGCTCTGGCCTGGTTATCAGAAAGCATGCCAGAAATGGCCCTAGCGATATTTTTGTCTATTACTTCCACGGGCGTCGGATCTTCCTCAAAAATTTTATTACCGGCGGAGTCCTCGATTTTTGAAATCATATGAAGATGATTTTTTAAGCCGTCATTCGCGAAAACTCCATAAGCCGATGTCAGCTCAAGCAGAGAAACTTCTCCTCCGCCCAAAACCAAAGTGAGGCCGTACCTATCGGGCTCGTTTAAAGACGTGATTCCGACATCTTTTGCCGTGGAGAGCGAATCCATAAGCCCTGCAAGATAAAGCGTTTTGACGGATGGCACATTAAGCGACTGGGCCAGCGCTTCACGTAAAGTCACCGGCCCCCTGAACTTTTCATCGAAATTTTGAGGGTGATAGCACTTATCTTCATCTACTCCCGCGGCGGGCTCGCCGTCCGGAGTGCAAAGTGGATTAAACTCCGTAGGCACGTCGAAAACAACGGTGTCGGGCGTAAAGCCCTTTTTTAAAGCAGTCGCGTAGACAAACGGCTTAAACGCCGAACCTGGCTGTCTGTGCGCGGTCGCGACATTAAAATTGCCTTCGTGCTCGGAATCAAAGTAATCTTTCGATCCGACCATTGCCAAAACCCCGCCAGAGCTTGGTTCAACCGCGACGACCGCGGCATTGCCGGCATTAAAGTTCTTTTCTATGATCGGCGCGTATTTATTTATTATTTCCTCGGATTTCTGCTGCAGATCGACATCCAATGTGGTTGTCACTTTAAATCCTCCGATTTCCACCCGGTCTTCTCCCAACATATTATTTAATTCATCTCTTATCTCCGCGACAAAATGAGGCGCTATAATGCCATGGGTTCTGGCGGGCGCGAATTTTACAGTTTCCTTAATGGCCTTTTCATATTCTTCGTTTTTTAAAAAACCAAGTTCATGCATCCGCAGCAGAGTGAAGCGCGCGCGGTCGTCCAACTCTTTCCTGTGTTTGCCGAAAGGAGAGTAATAACTCGGCGCTTTGGGAAGCGAGGCGAGATACGCTGATTCCAGAATGCCCAGGTCTCTGGCATGTTTTCCAAAAAGTGTTTCGGCCGCGGCTTCGATCCCATACGCGTTTGAGCCGTAGGGGATTTGGTTAAGGTACATATTTAAAATTTCGTCTTTTGCGTATCTCCTTTCCAGCTTGATGGCTACGATTATTTCCTTTAATTTCCGCAAAATCGTCTTTTCCGGCGTAAGCAGGGTGGTTTTAGCCAATTGCTGGGTAATAGTGGAACCGCCCTGTTCGAAATTGCCCCGTATTATATTTACAAACACGGCGCGCAAAAAAGAGACTGGGCGGAATCCAAAGTGGCTGTAGAAACTATCGTCTTCTATGGCTATGGTCGCGTTTTTAATCTGTCTTGGAATTTCAGAAAAAGGTATGACTGTGCGCTTTTCCTCGCCGTGGACGTCATAGAGTAAAATATCGCCCGTTCTGTCATATATCTTGGTAGATTGGGCCACGCGTCTTTCAGCGGAATTTTGGAGATCGGGGATTGTTATCGTATAGGTAAAAATTAAAAAAAATATAAGCATCGCTCCTAGCAGCGCAGCCGCGTATATAAAGACTTTTTTCATACCGCCTTATTCTAGCCGATTTTCAGCGCTTGTGGTAGAGTGAAATCATATTTATGAAATTAAACGAAGATATTGTTGTAACGACAAAAAACACCGAGGAAGCCGGACGGAGTATTTTAGCGAGAAACGTTGATCAGGTAATCACGGAGCAAGATTTTTGGAAAAAATTCCGTTCCGGCCGGCAGTTGCGCATTAAGCACGGGGTAGATCCGACCAACCCCTTTTTGCATTTGGGGCACGCCGTTAATTATTGGAAAATGCGGGAGTTTCAAGAGCTGGGGCACAAAGTGATTTTTTTAATCGGCGATTTTACCGCGCAGATAGGCGATCCGACTGGCAGGTCGAGCTCGCGCCCGGAGCTTTCCCAAAAAGACATTGAAGAAAACGCGAAAGAATATTTATCCCAAGCCGCGAAAATTTTAATAAATAAACCCACGCTTCTGGAAATCAGGAGAAATTCCGAGTGGTACGATAAAATGAAACTGGCCGACTTTTTAAAGTTGGCAAAAAAAATTACCCACTCGCGCCTGATTGAGCGGGATATGTTCCAGAGGCGCGTAAAAAAACGCGAAGAAATCTACATGCACGAAATGCTTTATCCGATACTGCAGGGTTATGATTCAGTGATGGTTAAGTCGGATCTTACCATTATAGGATCGGACCAGCTTTTTAACGAACTTGTCGGCAGGCATTATCAGGAAGCATCCGGATTGGATCCGCAGGTCATTATGACTACGCTGATTACCCCCGGCCTTGATGGAAAAGAAAAAATGTCGAAATCTTTAGGAAATTATATAGCCATTGAAGATACGCCGAAAGATAAGTTCGGGAAAATTATGACTTTGCCCGACAGCCTCGTGCGTTCTTATTTTGTTGTTTATACTAAGGCGCCGCTCGAAGAAATCTTCGGGATAGAGAAACAAAATCCTTTCGAAGCGAAAAAGAAATTGGCGTTTGAAATAGTGAAGTTATATCACGGAGAAAAAGAAGCAAAAAAAACTCAAACTTATTTCGAAAAAACTTTTTCGAAAAAAGAGATTCCGAGCGACATCCCCTCAATTAAAATTGTATCCGGGGAAGATTGGATAGAATTTTTAACGCGCAATAAATTTGCCAAGTCGAAATCAGACGCCAAGCGGCTAATCGCCGGCGGCGGCGTGGACTTGGACGGTGTAAAAATTTCGAATGCGGCCGAAAAAACAAAAGACGGCGTTGCTAAAATAGGCAAGTTTAAATTTGTCAGGCTAGTAAAATAGTTTTTAGCTATTCCTCTATGTCGGATTCTAACTCCCAGTCGGAGTCTTCCGAATCTTCTTTTTCTTCGCCGTCTACCCCGGCTTCTTCGCCCAGGATATCAGCGTCATCCTTATTAATGTCTTTATCGTCGTCCAAATTTGCCATATTTGCGAAATAATTTTTACCTATAATCCTATTCTCTAAAAGTCTAAAAAAGTTTAAGTAAGCTGGCAAAGGGGTGGCTGTGGATAAGTTATGGAAAAGAGGGGACATTTGACGCGGCCATTGCCAGGGCTAGAGCATCGGTTTCGTCGTCCAAAACCCTTGTTTTAGGTAAATTAAGCAATAGATTTACCATATTGGCAATGCTTTCTTTGCCTGCTTTGCCATATCCACAGACGGCCATTTTAAGTTCCGGCGGGGTGAATTCTTTTACGGCTAACCCATGTTTTTGAGACACAGCCAATATTACACCGCGAACCTCGCCAATAATCAAGGCGGTCTTAACGTTTTTGGAAAAAAACAGCTTTTCCGTTGAGACAATATTAGGCTTCTCTTTTTTGATTAATTCATCCAAGAACACAAAAATCTCCCAAAGCCTCTCGCTTTCTTTTTGAGTTTTCAGCGTTTTTTTAACTCCGGACGAAATTTTTTTAATTTCATTCCCATTTTTCTCAATTATGCCCCAGCCCAACCTTTCTATCCCCGGATCGATTCCTAAGATACGCATGCCATTATTATAATCAAAAAATTGTGGCCAGACCAGCGCCAAAAATTATTATGATTATTCCTAAAAATTTTGTAATGATATTAAACTTGCCATTTTGTTCTTTGAGAAACTCCGGCTTATAGAAACTAAGCACTAGCGCGTAAATGAATGTAAACATTGGTTGGGTCGCGATTATAGCGACAACTAACGAGACCGGACCAAGCGATAAAGCCGCGTAAAACAAGATTTCCGCGATATAATAAATAATGGAGACTGCCAAAATCATTAAAAAAACTTTTGTTTCCATGGTTTGCATATCCGTCACGAAACCCTTTCTTATTTTAGAAAACCCCAGCATCAATATGGCACTTACAACGCTGCCGATACTCGCCCAAAAAAAGAACGACCAGAAGTCTATGTAGTTGAGAGAGAAGTCGCTAACAACATCGCCGACCGCGAATAAAAAAGAAAATATGATTATGAGTCCGAGAACCGGAGAAACAATTATTTTTTCCTGTTTTTTGCGCGAAATAATAAATGCGCCGATGACAATTAATAATATGCCCGCGTAAGCCAAAAACGACAACGTTTCTCTAAATATCGCGTAGGATAGAATTGCCACAAAAATCGGAGAAGTCCACTCAAAAGCGGCGACCCTGGAAGCCTCTTCTCGCATCATAGCCTTGTTATAGTACACAAGCGAGATAACGGTCAGCGCCCCGAACAAAAGCGCGATGACGGAAAAAACCGGGTCATAATAAACAGGAATGAAAAGTGGAATTAAAATAACCGGCAGAACATCGTTCAGATTCGTTAATATATTGTAAGAATAAGCATTTTTTAATCTGTCGGTTAAAATATGCTTGTCTAAAATATTGTCCAGCGCCCAGAGCATGGCTGCGATTAAAGACAGAAAAACCCAGGTTGCCATGCTGTTTTTATATATTCGCGTTCGAGTAAACTTCCTGCACGTCATCCTGGTCGTCTAGTGCGGAAAGCAAACTTTCAAATTTTTTGAAATCATCTTCCGAAAGCGTTGTTGGAAATTTAGCGACAAAATTTGCGCCTTGTTTATCAAACGCCCACATCGCGGATCCTTGTCCGCCGAGTTTCGCGCTGTGCTCCGCAAGCAAATGTTTTATTTCGTTGGTCGTGCGGTTGGAGTTGTCTGTTACCGCCGTAATTATCAAAGCCGACCCGCCTGGACCATATGCTTCGTAGACAACCTCTTTTAATTCCGCGCTTTCTTTGTCCGCGGCCCGCTTTGTAGCGCGCAGAATATTATCATTTGGCATGTTACTTTTACGCGCTTCTTCTATGGCCGCGGCCAATTTTGAATTTATTTTTGGATCAGGGCCTCCGCCAGCTGGCGGATTCTGAGCGGCAAGCGTAATGATGCGTGAAAGCTTGGAAAAAATTTTCCCGCGCTTGGCGTCCGTCGCGCCCTTTTTATATTT
>CAYIFM010000010.1:0-12270 GCA_964362705.1 uncultured Candidatus Saccharibacteria bacterium
TAAATCCGAATATTCCGCACATTTAATTTATTTTTATAAGCGTCTCTAATTTATCCAGATGATTGGCCCAGTTAAAATTTTTAGCAGTATCTTTAGCGCCCTCCCCGAGGCGTTTTCTTAAGGCGCTGTCATCAAGAAGCCTGAAAAGTGCCTCGGCCAAAGCATTGGGATCCGCCGCCGGCACTAGAATGCCATTTTGATTGGGCTTGATTACCTCCGGCACGCCGCCGACCGACGTTGCCACGGTCGGGAGCCCCGCCGCCATTGCCTCCAGCATAGCATTGGGCAAACCCTCCCAAAGCGAAGACAGCGCGAAAATGTCGGATTTACAAAGCCATTGCCTCAAGTCTTCCCTGCCTAAACCTCCTAAAAATTCAGCCATATTTTCAAGTTTATTTTTTTTGACAAAACTTTCCAGTTTCGGGCGCAAGAAACCTTCTCCTGCCACAAAAAGTTTAAAATCATTTCTTTTTTTGGCTAAAATTTTTACTGCCTCCAAAAGATATGCCTGCCCTTTTTTTGGATGAAGGCTCGCTACACTTATGATAATTTTTTGTTCGCGGGCGCTTCGTGGTTCACAGCTAAAAAATGCTTCGTCTACGCCGTTATAAATAACGTCTAATTTTTTTGCGGGTAAAAATTTCAGAAAGGGCTTTTTGACGGCCTCGGCGTTTACGATAATTTTATAAGTTAAAAACGCGAAGAGAAAATCGGCGAATTTCACCGCCGCGCTCTTCTCATTCGGCATGTTGCCTTCGCGGATGATAATTTTGGCGCGAAGATAAAAAATTTTAGTGAGACGCATTAAAATGTTGGAAAAAAATAAGTTGCTAAAAATAAAATCCGGTTTTGTCTTTCTGATAAACTTTAAAAGTTTAATAAAAGCTGGGATATCCAAAAAAGACCGGGCCGGAATCAGAGCTCGATTTTCCTCCGGAATTTTAAGAAGCGCCTCCAAACTTCGCGAGGGCTTGGTCGGACGAAAGGTCAGAACAAAAACTCCGTATCCTCTCGTCCAAAGCCCATTGGCCTCGTTAATCACCGTGAGCTGCCCTCCGCCGAATTCAAGATCGTTGATCACGAAAAGAATTGTTTTTTTTATCATTTAAACAAATTTATAAACTCTTCAACGCCGCGAGAGAGATCAAAATTTTTGGCATACTTTAAGCACTCCGCGCGCGCTTTATCATATAACGCTTTGTCGGAAAGCAGCGTTTTGATACGCTCCTCGAAACATCGCATGTCCTCGGATCTGCATAAAAATCGCTCAAGCTCTTGTGGAACAAGCTCGCGAACCCCGCCCACATCCGAAGCGATGAAAGGAGTTCCCGAGGCCATAGCCTCCAAAAGCGCGTGCGGCGAACCTTCTTCGCGGGAAGGCATTAAAAACACATCAGCGGCATGAAAATATTGAGGAATTTGAGAATTTGGCACTTTGCCCAAAACCTTAACATTGCCGACGCCGCACTTTTCTAAATTCTCTTTTTCCGGCCCATCGCCAATCACCAAAAATAAGACATCTCCGCCAGCCGGCGGACTGAAAGCTTTGGCGATTTCCGGAATCAAATCGGCCCCTTTGCGTTTTGAAAGATGATGAACAAAAAGGACAGTGCGCTTATCAGCCTTGGGCGCGTTAGACGGCTCGAACCTTTCAATATCAACCCAATTTGATAAAACTTTATAACGCCTTACGCCGTAGTGCTCAACATATTCTTTGGCCAACGATTCCGGGCCTGTCACTAAAACCGTGTGGCGCAAAATAAATCTGAAAACTTGTTCCTCAACTAGGCCCCTCTTAAACAGCCACGGCATCCCGCGATTCCAATAAAAAACCTTCCCGTAAACTAGCCATGCGGCCAAAGCGCCGTAATAAGAATAGTGAACATAGAAATTTTTGTAACCGGAAAAGCGCGTTTTTAAACATTTTAAAAAAAGCTCCAGGAACCTTAACGGCGGACATTTAAATTTTTGATCTTTTTCTATGATTACAGAAATATCAACATCGCCACGCTCTTTCAAGCGTCGAATAAGCAGATAATTATAAAAAAGATGGGTATCCGTCCCCTCCTCATAAAAAGGCAAAATATAGCAAACTTTTATCCGCTCCGCCATTATGCTTAATTATAACCCACCAGCCAGCCCCTCCGTCCCATGACATCTTTACGCTTTATTCACTATCACACACGGATTTTTGAGACTGAATCAACTGTTATCCATGCCGACATTGCACCGAATCCAGTTTTATCAATTTCAAACGGTTCAATTTTCTGCGGATTTTTCAGGAATATGAGCATGCAATATTTTTTGTCTTTGAGCCTCTCAAAAAATTCTGGAATTTTCTTTTTCTCTAAACCGTTATCATCGCCGTATTCATACAAAATTTCTTTTACCCTATTCGGGGTCAAATCGGCAAATTGTATTATCTTGCTTACTTCCGCTTTTATCCTAACTGGTTCACCAGAATTCTTGAAGTAAATTATTTCTCCTTCCTTAATTTCGTCCCATGGCCGATATTTTACTTTATACCATCGTGATTCAATCTTTTTCTGACCGTTCAGAATTTTTTGAGTCAACCCCCAAGATTTTCTCATTATTGCTAAGTGTTCCATGTTTTTATTCCTCATGACCCGTGACATCTCATATAATTTTTTCCACAGGTCATGCGAATAAGCTTGTTCAATAATCCTTCGAATTCTTGCATCTCTTTCACATATTTTCCTAACTCGGCAGTATGATCACTAACTATCAATGAATATCGTAATAATTTTTCCGCCGTAGCTTCATCAATCGGCCATTCCTTAATCGTTTCGTAAATCTTGCCGTTAACCCAATCTTCCTGTCCCATGTCATACCATATCACGTGTTCTTTTCCCACGAACTTTCCATCGTGGATATAAAGTGTATCCCATTCCATCGTCGGTTCACTATTCGGCGGAGGCTGCTCTCCCTTTAATCTCTGTTTGATCACTCGATGTCCCTTAGTCGTCCAGTCAAATGATATAGAATCTTTCTCATTTATCGGTACTGAGATAAAGAACTGATCCCCGCCTATATTGTTATCAATAAATATGTCCATATTTCTTTTTTCTACGCCCCATGACACTTCTTATATTTCTTTCCGCTTTTACGAGTGTAACCTGGCCGCATAAGCGAATTGGTCAAAATAGCGTTCCAAATCCTCAAGCGAGCTTTTATATTCTTTTCCGCCGGAGATCGCATCGCAAAAAACTTCCCGGGCTCGCGCGATTTCCAAAAGCCGACCGCGCCAGCGCTTGTCTTCAAGAGTCAAGTCAAAAAGCTCAAGCGCCCGTTCTATCGCGCTGTCATATAATTTTTTATCTTTTGTCCGCCAACTGATCGCGCGCGATACTTCGCTGCCGATATTTCCAAGCTGCTCCTTAAGCGATAAGCGCGACCACCCGCCGCTCGCAAGTTCTTTGTGCAAAAAATTTCTCATGGTTCAATCAATTTGCGCACAATAGTCTCAATTTGCTCGCGGACAGCTTGATTTTCAACCCTGCGAGAACGATTTCCAAAAGCCGGCTTTATATTCACCATGGAATCAAACTTGATAAACTCGTCGCCGAATTCTTCAGTGTATAAATTTATTCCCCATGTATTTTCACGGTTTGAGCTTTCTTTTTCTATAAGCAGCGCCTCTTCGTCGGCATGAAGCTCTCCGCCGATCGCCATGATCTCTTGTTCAATGTCGACCACGGCTTTTACAACATTTCCGAATTCCTCTTTAGCAATCGTCTTAAGCTCGTTAAGATTTATGGGTTTTTTGATGATTGTTATTGCCATTTGTTTTAAATTGTATCAAAAATGCCGCCGTCAAGAAAGTTTTTCCAAGACTCGAGACCAGTTGCGAAGAATATCAAAAAAAGTGTTTAAGAGAACCGGAAAAACAGCGAGTGCGAGATATTTTAGTTTTTGGCGGTTTTGTGAAGTTATTAACCAAAAAATTCCATAGCCGGCCAATAGAGAAAAGAAAATATATGCCGGAAAACGATATCTCGTCTCGACCACCAGCCAAACCACGGACGCCGGCATCATCGCGAAAAACGCTAAAAAATAGTAAATGCGTTTTTTAAATTCCGCGCCCAAAGCTTCTTTTAAAGCCGTGACTGCTCCCAATAAACCCAAGGCGAAAATTAAAAATACGTGCGCCGCAGACGCAAGCGCGATGAAGGGCCTAAAATATGGCCGTCTCTCCTGGTATGGCCAGAAAGCGCTGGGGCGGGCCGCGCTAAAATAAATTGACGCGCGAAGCACGGTTAATTTCAAAAAAGTAAAAGGGTGATTTTTAATCTCGGAAACGCCAGCCACAAACAGCGCGTCATCAAATTCATCTTGCGTCATCGTCTCGTTGCTCACCCCGGGCGGATAAGGCATTTTAGGGTTAAGCTCGCCGTTGGCGCCGGGATAATTTCCGGACCATAAAAGTCCGGGCGAAGCATTAAACGGCCGGAATTTGCCGTAAACCGTGTAATTTCTTATGGTCCAAGGCGCCATAAAAATTAAAAATAAAAGCAAAAAAGCCAATCCCTCGCGCCATTTTTTTTCAAAAATGAAAAATAAAATGGCGGGAAAAATCAAAAACAAAGCGCTCCCGCGGGTTAAAATACCCGCCGCTAAAAAAGGGGCGGACAATAAAATCCAGTACCAACGCGGATTCCGGTAATTTTTAAAAAACAAAAGCAAAAATACTGCTATGAAAAAAACGGACAGCGTTTCCGTCATCAGCATGGAAGAAAGCACAATAAAATCCGGGGAAAAACCGACAAAAACCGCGGCGAAAAGACCAATGGCCGGATGCCATGATTCTTGGAATAAAAGTTTGGCTATAAAAAAGACGATGATTGCGCTAAGCCCGAGCAAAATTGCTTGTATTATCCATACCGCGGGATGACTATGGCCGAATAAATAATAAATAAATGCCAAAAAATATTCATACCCCGGACCGGGACGGCCTATCGCGCCTATCGGGTATGCGCCGCCGCTCGCGATGCTCCACGCGTAACCATCGTAAGCGTCAGCATCCACGCTCGGATCAATCTTAAAATAAAAAGAATGGTATAGAGAAAGCAGAAGAGTTACAACAAAAATGAGAAGCAGCAGCGAGAATTTATATCGGGATGTGAAATTAAGAAATTTTGCCATTGTTCCGTTGTAAAAAATGATAATAAAATTCGAGCGCTCCGCCTAAAAAGGCCAAAGCGAGCATCATCGCCAAATTGAGAGCAGAGAGCGCCGCTGCTTTTTCTAGGGGCACTCCGGCTTGGAAAAATAAATAAACCAATCCGCTCTCTCTAAGCCCGATGCCGGCAATAGTTACAGGGACGCTTATTAAAATCACGGCAAGCGAATTGAAAAAAGCGACCGTCCAAAAATCTACTCCGATTTTGAGTCCCAAGCTTAAAATATAGACCGAAAACGCGGAAACAAAGATAGAAACAAGCGACATTAAAAAAACAAAAAAGAGACTTCGTTTATCCCCGCGAACATAATTTAAAACTCCAAAAATGGCGTTAAAAAAACTTGAAACTTTCGGCAGTTTTAAAGAAATGCATTTTTTAAATAAAAAATCCAAAATCCCCGTAAAAAGGAAAAGCCATCCGGACACCATAAGTAAAAATAAAATTAAAGCTAAGAGGCCTTTCGCGTTCCCCAAATAGGACGTTGCGGGCAAACCAAAAATCAAAGACGCGCTTGCGAAGCTTACCAGCGCGAGCAACACCATTCCTCTGTCCAAAAAAGTTATAAGAGCAAGCTGTGTTTTAGCCTCCGGCCCCGAGCCGTGATTGCCGGCGATTTTATAAGCGCGCACGGCATCTCCGGCAAGTTTCCCTCCGGGCAGAACAATGCTATAAAAAATACTGATTAAATTGTAAGAAAATAAGCGCCCAATCTCCAAATGAAAATTAAAAATCCTAAGAAGCCATTGCCATTTTATCGTGCTCAAATACCAGCCGGAAGTTAAAACTAAAACTCCGCCTAAAAAATAAACAGGGTTTATTCCGCTGATCTCCCCAAAAAGCGCGGCGAAATCAACTCGTCTAAAAAGCAGCCACAAAAGCAGAAGAGTTACGAAAAGTTTTAAAAAATAAGAAAGATAATATTTTGCAAAGAGCTTCAGTGCTAAAAGCAAATGATTCCAAATAGAGCTCCATTTAAAATGGGATTTACGAACCACCTCCCCAGGTTTAGGTTTTTTCCACCGAAGAGTCGCCGGAATTTCTGTAATTTGAAAACCGGCAGATAAAGCCTTGGAAATAATTTCCACATGAAGCTCTTTATCATATGATTCTAGTTTTAAAGTTTTTAAAACATTTTTTTTGTATCCGCGCGTCATTCCAGTAACCATAGTAAAATGCCCGGGCAAAACCAAAGCAAAAACCTTGTTCCCTGCCCAGCTTAAAAACCACCTTAAGAGCGGCACATTCTCCATTCCGCCTCCTTTCATGTGTGGAGAGGCGATAACAATATCCGCGCCTCCACTTTCTAAACGCTTAGCCAGCCGCACTATAATATCGCTGCCCCAATTTAAATCGGACTCTGTAGCCACGACAAAATCTCCAACGGATGCCTCAAATCCGCTCCGCAAAGCAAATCCGCGCCCGCGATTCGGCGCGTAAGAAACTATTTTTATTTTTGGATAAATCGCGGCAAGCCTTTGGAGCTCCACTAAAGTTTTATCCGTACTTCCGTCATTTACAAAAATAAGCTCATAGTCGTCCGTATAACTTTGAATGGATTCCACCATTTCGCGGGCGTTCGCCGCGATCGCCAGCTCTTCATTATACGTAGGTATTACTACCGAAAGTTTCATAGTGATTTTGCAAAATTTTAACTATGCGCTCCGCCGCCTTGCCGTCCCAATATTTTGGAATATTGCTTTTTTTGGCTGTTCCGCTTAAAACCTTATTAATATTTTTGGCGATATTTGCCAGATTTGTGCCGGCAACAACATTCGTACCTACCTCGACGGTTACGGGGCGTTCGGTATTTTCCCGCAAAGTAATGCAGGGCACTTTAAGAACGGTGGCTTCTTCCTGAATCCCGCCGGAGTCGGTAAGAATAAATCGCGCGCTCGAAACAAGTTTAATAAAATCATTATAGCCCAAAGGCTTAGTCACAACAACGTGCTTTAGTTTTTTCAAACGGCCATTGAGCCCAAGCGAGTCTAATTGCTTTAAAGTCCGGGGATGCATCGGAAAAATAACCTGTAATTTTCTTTCCGTGTATTCAACAATTTTTAAAATTTTATTGAAATTTTCATAATTATCAACGTTGGACGGGCGGTGCAAGGTCAGCACGGCGTAGGATTGCGAAGCTAAATTTAATTTATCCAAAATGCAGGACGCTTTAATTTGCGGCAAATTTCTGTAGAGAGAATCAATCATTGTGTTGCCGACGAAATGAATTTTTTTCGCATCAATGCCTTCGCGGAGCAAATTTTTACGGGCGGATTCTTCCGTAATAAAAAGAAATTTTGAAATCTGATCCGTAAGCCTGCGGTTTACCTCCTCAGGCATAGTTTCGTCAAAGCTGCGCAGTCCAGCCTCCACATGCGCCACCGGGATGTTTAATTTTCGCGCCGCCAAAGCGGCCGCCAGCGTGGAATTGACGTCACCTACTACGATAACCAAATCCGGCCTAGAGTTTTTTTGAAGCAAATGATTTTCCATCGCCAAAATAACTTTAGCCGTCTGCTGGCCATGCGGGCCGGAACCCACGCCCAAATACAAACGAGGCTTTGGCAGCCCCAGCGCCTCAAAAAAGCTTTTAGACATATTGTAGTCGTAGTGCTGGCCAGTATGCGCCAAAATCGGCAAAAACGCCCCGCTTGCTTTCATGGCGCGAATAATCGGCGCCGCCTTCATAAAATTCGGGCGAGCTCCCACAACAATCAAAGCCTTAATCTTTTTTCTGCCATATAAACCCATATCTTTTTAAACTCACAGACCGGATATAAGGTTTATCGGCCATAGAAGATAATGACAATCATGCCGATGACCATGAGCAAAACTCCGAAAACGCGGTGCCATAAATTTTCTTTTTCATTTTGAAAATCCGGCCGCTTTAAAATAAAAGCGAAAATAAATCCCATAAGCACCGTAAAAAAAATCGTGCCGGCGCGTTTTGAGGCAATTACATAAGGCACAACTGGTATCCAGCGAAGCGCTAGTATATGTGGAATGGATGAGGCGGCCGCGGCAACCCCATAAAACATAAGTACAAGCCACGAGCCTTTGGGACTTGTTTCTTCATTGCTTGCCCTCCCAGACCAAAGATAAATAAAAATTAAAATCAAACTCAAAACGCCGACTAAGCCGTGATCAACCAAAAGATAAAACGCGGCATTGCTCGCGCGAAGCGCTATAAGATCCAGATTTGCCGTAAAAGCGAAAATAAAAGCCACTGCCAGCATAAGCCGAGACCCGCGCTCTTTAGCTAAATTTCTGAAAGGTTGAATCCAGTCCTTATGTCCATTTTGGCTATTTAAAATATAAAGGCCGAAAGTAATAATCAAAACGCCGGCCCCTCCCAGCCACGTCGGGTTTCCTCCGCCCATGAGAGGCGCGGTGACAAGCAAAAAAGCCGGCGTAAGGCTCAAATATGGAGCAGTAAGAATTAAAGGAGAGCTTCTGTGCGCCTCTAATGTCATAATATTAGCCAAGAGCAAAAGCAAGGCATGGAGCCCCACCGCGAGCCAAAAAGCGGGATGAATTTGCGGCGCGCCTTCCAAAATAAGCCAAACCGCGTAAAACGGCAGCGCGAATAAAGATCCGGCCGCGATTAAAGTTAGCCCGTGAACCTTGGTAAGTTTAATCACGCCTCTGGCGGAAGCGTCCGCGATCCCGGAAAGCAACGGCAAACTCCATATCCACCACATCAAATTTATTTCAATTGAACCCGATAAATCTCGACAGTCGGGCCGAAACGGTCAACATTCCAAAGAACGCGGGCGGGGTTTTGAATGTTATTGAAAAAATTGTTTTTTAATTTTGCAGGATCTTGAACAGGACTAAGGCGCGCCACTAATTCTTTGGATTTAAAATCTTTTTCTGCCGCGTCAAATTGGTCCGGGCTTTCGTTGCCCCAAATATAGCGCGAATAATAATTGGGCTTTTCGCTTTCGAGTATATTTTTCATCCACCCTATCGCCTCTATCCTCGTGTCCGGGCGCGAGATTTTAATATCAAATAAAATTGAAAAGAAAATAGAATAAAGAGCCAAAACTAAAATCGAGGCCAGAAACAGATGCTTGGACCAAATCCGATCAAAAAATCTGTCCGCCGCGAATGCCGCTCCGATTATAATATACGGCGCGAATGGAGTCAGGGCACGCTCAACATTGCCGTAAGAAAATAACGGCCCGATAAATAAATAGTAAGCCACGGGAAAAGACGCTATGAGTAAAAACTTCTTAAAATCTGTTTTGTATAAAATAAAGAGCGCGGCAAAAAATAATAAAACATAAACCGGCATAAAATTAAAAAGCGTGGCAAAAGGGTCAATAAATTTATGGAGCCAATCCACTCGGGAAGCGCCTATTGAACTATGTTCTCCAAACCTCAAAAAAATCACCCCCAATCCCCTCGGATTTAAATAAACGCTTATGAGAACCGCGGAAAATAAAATCAAAAACGCCGTCCAAATTTTTTTGCCTCTTAAAGAAAAATTTGGGATGAGCGAAGAAAAAAAGCTCAAAATTCCCGGCATCAAAGTCGCGAGAGCCAAAGAAGAAGCAATGGCGGAAAAAATGTAGTCTTTGAAACTGCCGCGCCGAAGCACCCGAACGCTTGCCCAAAACGAAAGCGCGATAAAAAACACCAAAAAACTCCAAACCCGCCCCGTATGGTTTGTTTCAATAAGCAAAAGTTCGGAAGCCGCGAAAAAAGCGGAAATAAATCCGACACGGCTGCTGAAAAGGTCGCGCCCGATTAAATACATTAAGTAAACAGTGGCCGCGCCGAAAAGAACCGCTAAAAATCTTGTCACAATCAAAAGCTCGCGGGCGTTGGCAGCATGGTTAGAAGTGTAATAATCAGCCATCGCCTTGAGACTCGTAAATTTTTCTGCGAACATCTCCCAACCCAAATATGTTCCGATGCCCCCGAGGGAAATATAGGCAGATAACGGCTGATGATAAAAAATGTCGCCGAAATAAGGACGCAAAGTGCCCTCATCCAGCATTTTAAGGCTCGCGGCCACCATCAAAAATTCGTCGGAAATAAATTCTTGAGGAAGCGCATAGCTTATCCCCAAAACGCGTATCAAGAATGCCAGCGCCAAGATGCTTGTGAGCAAAATTTTTGAATTTTTAGACATAATAAAAAAATAACACCCCCCGACTAACTAGTCGAGGGGCTGCTTGTTCTTAATATGTGCGGCGGGAGATTTTGCCCCGCCTGTCCCATGGAATGCTCAAACCTTATCGCCGCGGCCGACTGGTTAAAAGGTATTTCTAGTTTTGCTCTTACGTCTCTTTCCACAAAATCGCGGAGCTCTACTAATTGGCCAGCGCTTAAATAGTCAGTGAACACATAGGATTTATATCCGCCGTCGGGATCGCCTTTGTAATAATCGGCGACTTGCGTGTAATCAATTTCCAAACCGTAAAGCTTGTCTCCTGTTTTTGGATAAGTATAAATCCAAACTCCGGAATTTTTTTCGTCCGGCACGGCGTCATCATAATAAGGGCTTCCGGGATAAGTAGTAATGATTGTTACGTCAAAATCATCCGGCTTTACGTCAAGAAGCCATTTGTGTGTTTCTTCAATAGTTTCAACGGACTCGCCGGGATGCCCCATTGACATTAATGCCTTAACTTTGAGTCCGTATTTGTGGGCAATTTCAACGCATCTGGTATTATCATCGCGGGTCGCTTTTTTATTTATGTTTTTTAAAATTTTTGGCGATCCCGATTCAAGGCCTGTTAAAATCTGGCGAAAACCTGCTTTAAACATAACTTCAGCCTGCTCCTCGGTAAAAAGTTCCGATTTTATAAAACCGCGCAATCTCCATTCAACTCCCAAATCCTCTTGCGCATCGGCTATGGCGCGCATCAAAGCAATCATTTGTTTGTTAACGTTCAATTCATCGTCGTACATCATAAACCCGTTAACGCCGTAGGTCTGATGCATCAGTTTCATCTCGCCAACAATGTTTTCAATGGAACGCATGCGTATTTTTCGTAAAAAGGGCGAAGCTCTTCCGCCGCAAAATCCGCATTCAAACGGACAGCCGAGTTGGGCGATTAAACTTAAAGCGCGCTGGCCCTCCACGGTATAATGATAACTTTCTACATCCATTAAATGCCTAGCCGGATAAGGCAGCAAATTCAACCGGAAATTATCCAGAAAAAGGCTAGATTTCTGATCATCGGCGTCAATAAGTTTAGGCGAATCTTTTTCTTTTCTGTAGGCCGCGTTAGTCAAAGTTACATGAGGCCCGCCCAAAATTATTTTAATATCGGGCCTGTGTCGACGAATTACTTGCGCGATATTTCGCGCCGCTGGCATTTGCGGAGTTGTCGCAGTAATACCGAAATATTTGGCCTCGGAATTTGAAGTATGGGCTCGCATAGCCTCTTCATAATTTTCAATTCCAGAAAGGTCTACCATTTCCACTGAAAAATTTTTTGCTTCCAGTACAGAAGCAACCTTTAAAATACCTAGGCTCATAAAATTTCTCTCATCAAGCAAAAAGGGTGACGGGGAAACAATCAAACACACCGAATCTTTGTTTTCGGCCATATATCGCTCAAAATGAACTCTAGTTTGGATTATTCCACAAAACGATATTTAATAATAGCCCACAAAATTTTAAAACCGTCTTTGGGTTTTATTTTTTTGCCCTCGCTGTAGCCGCGCGGATAATAGTGAATCGGCGCGTCAGCCGTTTTATATCCGCGTTTTAATATTTTGCAGATTAATTCGTTTTCATATTCAAAGCCGTTTGTTTTGACATTGATTGAATCCGCCAGGCGCTTGCTAAAGGCCTTGTAACACCCTTCATATTCTCCGGCGTTATTCCAATATAAAATATTTGTGGCCCATGTAATCGCCTTGTTCCCAAGCCAAGCCAGCCAATAAAAAGATTTTTTCTTTCTCTCGTCTTTTTCAGGATCAATTCTGACGCCGAGCACTACTTCTGTTTTATTTTCTAAGATAGGTTTAATTAACGCCCGAAAGTCTCTGGGGTCATACTCTAAATCGGCATCATGCGGAATCACTACCTCGCCGGTTGCCTCTTTAAACC